>NZ_JBDJAW010000042.1 GCF_039649665.1 Microbispora sp. ZYX-F-249
TCCGGGTCGAGTCCGCCTCGCCTCGCACACTCACCGTCCGCTCACCCCGAGACGCTCGGCCAGTTCCTCTGGTGTCCAGCCCTCCGCGACCCGTACGTCCCAGCCCGCCTGGGCGTAGGCGGCGTCGCGTTTGCGCGCCTCGTCGTCGTCCCCGGCGAGGACGACCGCCAGCTTGGCCTGCGGCCAGGCCAGCTCTGCCTGCCAGGCCTGCTCGCCGAGTTCGTAGCCCGCCTCGGGAGCGGGCACTCCCAGCTCGGTGAGAGCGTGTGCCAGGCGCGCCAGCGCGGCGTCCTCGGGGTCCAGGAGGTCGAGAACCTCCTCCCAGTCCTGCGGGACGACATCCTCCGCCGTCTCGTCGGTCACCTCGGTCTTGTCGGACGGGGGCCGTCCCGACTCTCCCTCCTCGTCCGGCGGGCGCGGTACGAACGGCGTGTCGTCGGACAGATCGCCGGCGAGGTCCGCGTCGAGCGGAAGCCTGCTGAGCGCCGTTTGGAGACCGTCACCGCCCGCCGCGGCGAGCAGCCCCGGATCGAACAGGTCCAGCTCGCTGAGGGCGAGCTGGCCGCCGTCGCCCGCACCGGCGTCGAGGAACTGCAGGAGATTGCCCCAGTAGAGCCAGCCCGCCCAGTGACGCCGGTGCGCCGCGTCGTCCGCGAGGATCGTCTCGTTCCGGTCGTCGATCACGGTGAACGCGCTCCACGCTCCCGCGCGACCATCTACGACGACCGTGAGGCGGCAGCCGTCCAGGTCGTCTGTGGAACAGACCCTGATAGGGCCCGCCGCACCGGGCGGCAGGTCCTCGCCGCGCAACGACGCCGCCACCCGCTCCGCCACCCCACCCGGGTCGCAGATGCTCATGCCGTTGAGTTTGCGGACCGTGCCCGCCACCACCGCCTCGGCGCGGTGCAGCCACAGCCGCCGGTCGGGCTCGCGAAGATAGGCCAGCAGCGTCTCGACCGGGTTGGTCCACATCGTGCGTACGAGCTCGACGGGCTCGCGGTGCGGTTCCGAGCGCCCGTAGAACCCGCGGGCCTGTTCCTGCGCGATGCCCTCGTACGGCTTGCGCAGCGGCTCGACCGACTGGTCGGGGGCGAAGCCGCGCCCCTCCCACTCGTCGAGGTTCTCCCAGGTGAGCTGGAAGACGAGCCGGCCATGGGCACGCAGCCTGGTCCGTTTGTCCGCGTCGTCGGCCAGCCGGTTGATCTCCGCCGTCGCGTGGTAGGCGTAGCCGTCGAGGTAGACGGCTACCTCCTGGGGTTCGTCGTCCACCAGCCGGAACAGCACATCGGGCCGCGTTCCCCTGATGGTGTTCTGCAGGGTCATCCGCCAGTGCCTGATCACGCCGCCGGGGCCCTCGACGCGCAGGTCGGCGGTCTTCCTGCCGTTGACGACCTCGCCGCGGGCGAGCGCGGCACACGTGTCGGACCGGCGGGCCCACGCCTCCAGGCCGTCCAGGAAGCGTGCCTCCAGCTCGCTTTCGACCTGGTCCCACAGGGAGATGTCGGCCGTGGTCGTGACCGGGGCGACCTCCCACTTCTCCAGCAGCTCGCCGAGCATCTCCAGGGCGTCGGCCCGGCTGACCTTGTCGTACATGCTGCCGGGGACGTGGGAGAGCAGGCAGCGGTGACAGGCCCGCTTCTCGCGCTCCTCCTTGCAGCGGCACTCGGCCACGATCTTGTACGCGGCGCTGAGCACCTCGCGGAAACCCTCTGGCGAGGAGAGCCGGTGCAGGTAGCCGGTGCCGCCGGGCAGGGTGTCGTGCAGCACGAGGAAGCGCCGCTCCCGGCCCGTGGCCGGGTCGGGCATCGTGGCGGTGACGACGTCGAGGTGGTCGGGGTCGCCGCCGTACCGCGCCGCCACCCCGGCCATCAGCGCCGCCTGGAACGAGGCGGAGCGCTGCTCGACCATCAGCGTGGCGACCGGGAGCAGGATGCGCAGCGCCTCGGTGTGCAGTTCGTGGGCGAGGATGAGCTTGACGTGCTCGGTGTCGCGGGCCGACCGCCGGAATGGGCACCACGGCCGGTGGTGGCTGCGCGACCGGTCGAACGACGAGGTGGCGACCAGCCCGTCGGACTCGTTGGAGGCCGGCGGGCCGTCCACGGTCGTCCCGCCGCATGACGGGCAGGCGTGGAAGGGGTTGAGCCGGACCTGCTCGCCCGCGAACCGGTCGCCGGCCGGGCGGTCGTAGCGGGCGGTGCCCAGGTTGAACCGCCGGATGACGGCCTGCCGGGTGAAGTCGACGCCGAAGACGGCCGTGGCGTGCCGCCAGGACGCTCCCGGCGCGATGTCGGCCGGGTCGACGTCGACCGCGACGGCGGTCTCGTAGTAGCGCCGCTGCCTGTCGTCGCTGTCGTCGCGGATCTGCACGTCGTCGCGACGGTCATGGGCGGTGACGCGGGTGGGCCGCAGCACCTTGTGCAGCGAGCCCAGCTCCCCGATCTGCCGGCTGCCGCAGCGCGGGCACGGCGAGGTGTCCTCGGCCGCCCGGAAGGTCCGCACGTGGCCACAGCCGGGGCAGACCCTCCACTCCTCCCAGGCCGGGCGGGACGGGGTGCCGATGTCCAGGCCGCTGATGCGGTGCTGGTAGCCGCGCATGTAGAAGGAGTTGCCGGGGGCCAGCTCGGTGAGGGCCAGCCTGGCGGGACGTTTGTACTCGCGGACCTCGCTGTGATACCGCCTGCCGCCCGGGACCTCCTCGTCCCAGGTGATCGTCGCCTCCAGCGTGGTGGCGGCGTCGATGAGGGAGTAGTTCGGCAGCAGGCCGAGCTCGACCAGCGCGCTCTGGGCGTTCTGCCCGCCGATCTCGCTGATCAGCCGGGCCACGGCCCGGCGCTCGGCCGCGAGCGACCGCTTGATCGCCTGCTGGCTCGGGTCGGACTCCACCAGTGTCTCGGACGCCGCGTCGATGACGTTCAGCCGCTCGCGCAGGTCGTCCAGGCGCCGGTTCCACACCCGCTCGGCTTCGTCCACGGTCTCCTTCAGCCCGCCCGTGGCGAAGCCGCGCAGCTCGGCGGCCGCCGCCTCGCTCACCGCGTCGCCGAACAGCTCCAGGAACCCTTCCGCGAGCGTCGCGCCGGACGCCAGCGCGGCGGTGGTGAAGCCGGCGAGCCAGCCGGTCTCCCCGAACAGCGCCGACGCCCGCCGCGGCAGCGCCCGTACGCCGGAGAGCCGGTCACGTGCGCACAGGTCGACCAGGTGGGCGGCGTACTGCCGGCGCAGGATCTCCACGGCCGACAGGTAGCTGCCGGGCGGGACGATCTCGCCGGCGATCATGTCGCGCGGCTCTTCCAGGAAGTACAGGTCGCGCGGGGACCGGCCGACCATCGTGACCAGGAACGCGTTGCCGGTGCGGCGGCCGGCCCGGCCGACCCGCTGCACGTAGTTGGCCGGTCCCGGCGGCAGCGAGGCGAGGATGACCGCGGACAGCTCGCCGATGTCGATGCCCAGCTCCAGCGTGGGCGTGCAGGACAGCACGTTGGGGTCGCTGTAGCGGGTGCCCTCGCGGAAGCGTTCCTCGGTCTGCTCGCGCTGGCGACGGGTGAGCGCGCCGGTGTGCTCGGCGGTGACGACCCGGAAGACGCCCTCGCCCCGATAGAGACGGCGGTAGTAGTCGCTCCGGTGGTCGCGGGTGCCGCGGTCGGTCAGGGAGCCGCCACAGCGGTAGCGGGGGCACGGCTGGCCGTACCAGTCCTTGACGAGGTGCGGCGGGAGCGTCTGCTGCCACGCGCATCGGTCGCAGCCGATGCCGGCGTCGTCGACGTGCTCGTCTTCGAGCAGGTGCACCAGGATGTGGCCGGGCTGCAGGCCGTACACGCCGGTGGCTCCGTCGTCGGCGGTGCGTTTGGCGACGACGCCCTCGGCGGCCAGCAGGGGAAGCAGCCGGGACAAGTACTCGCCGGCCTGGCCCCGGGTCAGGCCGAGGCAGCGGGTGGCCCAGTCCTGCGACCAGCCCTGGTCGGCGTCGACCCGGTCGAACTCCGACTTCCTCTTCATCCGGTCGAGCAGGAACGTCGGCGCGCTGACCCCGCGCGGGAACGCGGGCATGCCGTCCGGGCGGCGTCCCCAGATCGCGTTGTAACGGCTGGTCCCGGCGTTGCCGATCCATCTGTCCAGCCAGGCGTGCTTGACCGCGCCCCGGTAGCGGAGCCGTTCCAGCAGGCCGCGTACGAGGACGAGGTAGCGGTCGTCGGGCTGCAGCTCGACCATGCCGGAGGTCGCGGTGTGCGCGTCACGAGCCAGCGCAGTGATCCTCTCCGGATCGGCGAGCACGACCTCGGCCGCGGCCGTCCGCGTGAGCTCCAGCGTGCGGCCGTTCCGGGAGCGCAGGCCGAGCTCCATGACGGTGGCGAAGGCCAGCCGCTCCCCGATGAGGTTCCACGTGTCGGGGTCGCCCTCGGCCTCCTCGGCGAGGATCGCGTCGATCTCCGGGCGGTCGTGCAGGTCGGGCGGGACGACCGCGGGCAGCACCCCGGCCTCGCTGGCCGCCGCCGCGAGGTCGCCGATGAGGTCGTTGAGCAGGATCGGCGCCTCGGGGTCCAGCCGCGAGGTGAGCAGCCGGCGCAGGGAGAAGGCGTAGGAGCGGTTGGCGACGAACCCGGCACGATGCGCGGCGTCCTGCACCGAGTCGTTGAACAGCAGCGTCTTGCGCTGCTCCGGCTCCAACTGGCCGCCGGCGAACAACTGCGTGATCGCCACCGACGCGAGCGAGGCCAGGCCGGAACCGAGGAAGCGGATGCCCTCGTCCATGTCGCACGCCGGGCAGCGGTCCTGCTCGGCGGCGTAGAGCGCCTCCGGCGTGGTGCGCAGGTCCGTCAGGACGAAGACGATGTCACCCTCGCCGTAGGTGTCGCGCGCGGGGTCGTACGGCCGGACCCGCTCCCCGTCGAGGACGGCGAGGTTGCGTACGGCCGCCTCCACCTCGCGCTCGGTCGCCTGGATCAGCGGCCGGACCCGCTTTTTCTCCGTGCCGACGTTCGCCCGGTAGATCCGCTCAGGGGTGGTGATCAACTGGTCCGGGTCGCGCTCGGGCGAGAAGGCGGCCCAGCCGGAGCGGCCGCAGTGGCGGCAGTAGACGGCCGGAAGCAGGGTCTTGCCGAGCACGCTGAACGTGGAGTCGGCGTCCACCACGGGCAGCTCGCCGATCCAGGCGAAGGCCGGGGTGTGGTGTGCCAGGCGGAGCAGCCGTGAGACCGCGCGCACCCACATGTGGGTCTCGACCAGCAGGAACGGCCGTCTCGGCCGCTTGCCGAGGTCCTCGGTGTCCTCCGGGTCGCGGGCGGAGGACAGCAGCGCGACGAACCGGGCCAGCGCGGTGGCCGCCCGGTCCGGGTTCGCGCGAATCGCGGCGCCCCAGTTGTAGGCGCCGCGCCGCGGCAGCAGATCGAGCATCTCGTCGAAGGTGCGCGGCTCGCCGCCGAGCACGTCGAGCACCGCCTGCGTGAGGATGTGCCGGCGCAGCACCTTCCCCAACTCCTGCGGGCCGAGCCCGGTCCGCCCGGTGACGGCGGCGGCGAGCTCGTCCATCGCCGTCGGATCGCGCAGCGGGTCGCCGCAGGCGATCAGGTCCTCGGGGCCGGGCAGCGGGAGCGTGACGTCGATGTCGCCGATGAACTCCTCGACCGTGAGCCGGTCCTCACCGACCACCGACTTCTCGGGGAACGGCATGCCGAAGACCTGCTCGGCGACCTCGCTGATGCTTCGCCCGCCGCCCTCCTGCCCCGTGTTCTCGCCGAGGGTGGCGGAGGTGGCGACCGGGCAGATGTCGCCGAGCGGCCGGCCGGGCTGTGCGTGCCCGGTCGCGGCGGCCAGCCGGCGCAGCAGCATGGCCACGTCGGTGCCCTGCGCGCCGTCATAGGTGTGGAACTCGTCGACCACCACGTACGCGATCTCGGCGTCCTGCCACAGCGGCAGGTCGTCGGGCCGCTGGAGCAGCAGATCGAGCATCTTGTAGTTGGTGATGAGCACGTCCGGCGGGTTGTGCCGGATCTCCGAGCGCCGCGTCATCACCTTCGCGTAGCCGACCTCCGGCGTGTCGCCAATGTAGAGCGCGGCGGTCACGTCGTGCAGTCCCGACTGCTGCAGGTAGCCGTTGATGCGGTGCGCCTGGTCGGTGGCCAGGGCGTTCATCGGGTAGAGCAGGACGGCCTTGACGCCGCCCTTCCCCTTGGCCCGCTCCCGGCGGCAGTGGTCGAGCACGGGGATGAGGAACGACTCGGTCTTGCCCGAGCCGGTGCCCGTGGTGATCAGCGTCGGCTCGGCCTTCTTGCCGAATGTGCTGAGCCGTTTGAACGCCTCCGCCTGGTGCCGGTACGGCGAGAAGCCCTCCGGCGCCCACTCCAGCATTGTGCGCCAGCCGTCCTTCGCGGTCCGGAACGGCGTACGGATGCGCAGGTACGGCCCGCGGAAGATGCCCTGCTCGGGATGCTCGAGGAACCGCTTCAGGGCCTGGCGGACGGGCGGGTCTGCCAGGGCGAAGGTGGTGGTGAGGTACTGCGTCAGGCTCTGCCGCAACTCCTCCGCGGCCAGCGTCGGCCTCACCGGTCCTCCTCATGCACTCGTACGGCCTGCATCAGTCCGAACATGGCCCGCCCTCGCACTTCTGTTCGGTCAATGTTCACCAAGGACAGCCCATATACAGTGAGTAACTGTAAGATGACCATATGTTGAAGCCTGTTCGCAACGAAGTCCCGGCTGACCGCCGCAGTACGCATGTCTATCCTGAAGGGATGAGCACCGAGGAACCTATCGACTACGAAGCCGTCCGACGACGGTTTCCTTGGGTCGGCCTGGGAGACAGTGGCGAACACGATCTCTCCACCCGCTACCGGGAGATCATGGCAGAGGCCCGAAAGAACCGGGAGATCGTGGAGGCGATCGACGCCATCCGACGCAGCGCGTGAAGAGTCTGCTGTGCGACTCAGGGCCACTGATCGCCACCTTCGACCCAAGTGACAGATTCCATGCTCGGTGCACTCGGCTTCTCATGACATGGCCGGGACGGCTCATCATTCCCGAACCTGTCCTCGGGGAGACCTGCAACTTCCTTCGCAACAACGTCCGCAAGGGCGCCGTGCTGGAAGCTACGCTGCTTGAAGCCGTTACTGCGCACGAGGGCGATTTCTCCATCGCAGACCCGACTGCAGAGGACCGCAGACGCGCCTCTGAACTCGTTCGGCGGCTGGCCAGCGCCCCCATGGGTTACGTCGATGCAACGGTCTTGGCCATGGCTGAGCGGCTTTCCATCACCGACGTTGCAACAACCGACGCCAAGTTCGTCGGACTGGCTCATGGCGTATCCCGGATCACTCCGCTCGCCTGGCCATTCCAGGAGAACGGCGCCTAGGGCCGACGCAGCGACAGCGCGAAGGCCGGGCACCCGATATCCCTCGGTAGTCCCGGCCTCGCTTCCGTGCTCCCAGGGGCACGGCACAGCCGAGAATGCCGCACGCCGCATGCCCCGGCAAGCAGCTTTCGCCAACGGCCCAGCCGTGCAATGGCAGCGCGTAGGCCGGACGCCCGATTCCATCGGGAGGCCCGGCCTCACTTCCAACACCCACCGGGGGTGCGGCACTGTTGAGGGTGCCGCACACTGAGTGACCGGGCAAGCGGTTATCGTCACAGCGGTCCCCCGCGGTCGGACGTCGCCGGAGGCTCCTCGCGGATCTTGGCGAGCCGTTGCAGCACGTTCTGCGCCAGCTGCTGGAATTCGCTGCGGCACTTCTGGACGTATGTCTGGGTGCTGCCGAGCGCCCCGTCTGCGGCCTTCAGGTCGAACATGGGTTTGCGCGCGTCATGAGCGAGCGGCATGAGGCTCTGGTAGTTGCGCAACGTCGCAATCTCGTACGAATGGCCTTCGGCTTCCCAGGGTTCATTGAGTACTGCGTCGGCGAATACGTGAGGAATGCGGTCGACCCATCTCCGGTACGCCTGAACGGGACGGTCAAGCCGCATCGCGGGCTGCATGATGACATAGCCCAGCGGGGTCATCGAGCCGGGAGGCGCGGCAATCACCGGCGGCACCTTCGGTAGCACGCCGCTCTGCCACATTCCGCGCCACTCCCTGAGGGCCGGCCCAAGGTTTCTGAGGCCGCGCAGCGAGAACAAATCGGCGGCGAGCGGCATGAGCACCGTGTCGGCGGCAAGAAGCGCGGCCCGGTTGATTGCCCCAAGGTTAGGCCCGACATCGATCAGTACGACGTCGGCCTCCACTCGCCTAGCAGCGTCCAACAGGATTCGATAGAACGCCGTGGTGGTGCGGAGCGCGTCCGGCGCCCCCATGAGACACCTCGGCCAGGCCTCGGACAGTTTGTCCTCGAAGGCGCTCAACTCGAGGTCGCCCGGGACGAGCCACAACCCGCCAGTGATCCGAATCGGTGGATAGAACTCGACGTCCCCCAAGCCCTCCATAATTGGCCGCACCGAGGCGGCGACTGTCCCCGATTCCCTGGTGATCCTGCGCGCGGCCGGTCCGGTCAGATTGGCCTGCCCTCCCCACGATGGGCTTTCCGGTTCCGCCCACAGGACGGCGAGGTCGTCTTCATCAAGGAAGGCGGAGGTCAAGTTGGCCTGCGGGTCCAGGTCAACCGCGAGCACCCGGTGGCCGAGGCGCTCGAACATGTGCGCCAAATGGTAGGTGAGGGTTGTCTTTCCCACGCCGCCCTTGTTGTTGAAGAGCGCCACCGAAATCATGCCGGCCTCCTCAGAATCACCGACCACGACGAGTCGTCGATGAGGAACTCCGCATCGGGGTTGCCGTTCTCCCTGAGAGCTGCCTGGATCCGGCCGATTCCCCGGCCGAACCTGTTGACATACCCGAGCGCCTTCATGGCGGCGGCAAGCGAAGGATTGCGGTAATCGCATACCCGATCGAAGTTGTCCGGTCGGACCTGCCCGTACGGACCACCCGGGTTGGTCACCTCGATCCTGTCGGAGAACCAGAGGATGCGTACGGGGGCGTGCGAGGTCTCGTAGTTGCGGTGCATGATCGCATTCATGCAGGCCTCGCGCAGGGCCGCGAACGGATAATCCGGCTGCTGCCGCTCGCGGAACCCGTCCACCGCGACCACCTGAGTGTGGAGATGACCGCGAAGCAGAGCGTCCAGACGGTTGGCGAGATCGACGACGTTGTACCGAAGTTCCTGGTCATCGGCGATTAGAGCTTCCGGCCCGGTGCCGTCGTAGCGGACAAACTGCACGTACGCGCCGGGGATGAAAGCACTGGGGTCGAATCCCAACACCAGTTGCCCGAGAACTGTGGGGGTGCCTGCGAGATCAGTCATGCGGAGACTCGCGAGCTTGAGCTCTTCCGGCCGGCCGTTCTCCTCGATGACATCGGCCGAGACCACGGACGGCAGATAAGTCGACCGGAACAGCGCCAGGTCCAGGTCTCCCAGTGTGCTACCCGGGACGCTCCGCCCGTCGAAGGGACCGTCGAGCGCCCGGCGACGCTCGGTAAGCACACGCTCGTCCTCTCGGGTCGCCCTCCGCGTGGTCGGCCCCGGGCGAACCCAGACGACGCCGTTGTAGCGCACGGGCGGAGTCGCCGAGGCTTCGACGTGAATCCGTATGACCGTTTCGCCCTTGAAAACACCCGTCTCCACGGTCATGGAGGGCAGGTCGAGGATCTGTCCTCTGTCGCGGAAGTCGGTCAGGTTCCGCAGCACCTCGTCACTGATCTTGACGTCGGGGACCGGCCGGCCCTTGTCATCCACGCCGATGAGGAGATTCCCTCCGCCGCGTCCACACAGGTCGTTAGCGAAGGCGCAGATCGCTTGCCCGATCTTGTCTCGATTGGAGATGGACTGCTTGAACTCCAGGACCGTGCTCTCCTGGTCTCCGAGCAGATCGGCGAGGTCTGTGGTCATGTCAGTCATTGTGCCGTCCGGCACTGACAACGGTGCGTAGTCAAGTAGTTCCTCACAAGACCTCGCCCTGCCTGGCGCGGGCCTGGCGGAGCCGCTCGGAGAAGACCGCGTGCGCCTGGCGATACTCGGCCTCTCGATTGGCCTTGTAGAACGGCGCGGTGTACCCGTCGGGCACCGGCCCGTTGATCTCCGGGTCCAGGTGGGCCATGAGCTGCTCGAAGTGCTGCTTCGTCTGGCCATAGCCGTAGGTGTTGTGGTTGCCCGCGATCTTCCGCCCGTTCGCGTCGAACCAGATCTGCGCCTCGTAGTCGGACAGCACGGGGTATCGGGAACGATAGATGGCGACGAGCTGCTCGACCGTCATGCCGAGCCAGAGCGCGACCAGCGCATCCAGCTCGACCAGCGCGGCCCGCCGCGCACGTTCACTCCGCAACGGCATGTTCCGGTTCCAAGTGGAACAGACCTCGTTGAGCGGAGGCAGGCCCGGCCAGTCAGTCGCCCAAGAATCGGTAGACCAGCATTCGTGGTAGAGCTCGGCCCAGAGGGAGGCATAAGCATCCGTTAGACAGTTGAGGCGCAGGGTTCGCAGCAGCACCGCCTGAGCTAGGGGATGGCCTGGGTCGGGCGCGGGCATACGCTGGGCCTCGGCGACCTGGAAATTCGTGCGCCCGATAATCCTCAAGAGATAATCCATGGGCAGCGCGGCCCAAAATCCAGCGGACAGGGCGGTTTCAAGATCTGTCGGCATCGCCAGGGAATAGACCGCATGCACATGCGCCGGGCCCGGCGGGATCAATGTCGCAAACAGCGACCGTTCAGTATCGAAGGGAATCATCGCCCGCCAGGCGAGCCGAAAGAAATCGGTATACCGCCGGACCACTCCCTTACCGTCTTCCCATCGGTCCTGCACACCCAGGTAGGTTTCCTTGTCACAAGCCCGCTCGTAGTTGGTCACCGGAACAGCATCCTCGGACAGAACCGTCAAGTCCAAAGTCGCCCAGTCACGGTTCGTCTTGCATGGAATTCTTGGCTGCTTACTATATGAGGTAGCCACACCGATATGAGGACCTTGAAAAATGACGTCGCGGAGGGAACCCGCCTCCCTGGTATTCCAGCGAATCGTTCCCGCAGCACGCGCACGCGGCTCGTCATAACCTCTGCTAACCCGCGGGTCGCCCCTCCCCAGACGCCGGTCGTAGACGGCAAGAGCCTCAATGGCACCGGCCTCCGCAGTTGTCACTGGATACAGCAAAGGCGTTTGCTCAACCGGAAGATCGACTGAATTTGTAAGCCGCCTCCACTGAGCAAGTAACATCCCGTTGACCTGGATCACCCGCGCCCTGTGGGGGCGCAGATCCCACTTGCCTTCGTGTTTGATACCCGGCAACTCTCCGACGCCATCGTGTTCGAGCGAGCCTATCAGCGTCTTTGAATCAAACAACCAACTGACATGAGAAAAACCAATCGAACCGAAGTTCCCGTAGACATGGACTGCAAATTCGGTGTTGGCATGAATTTCTGAAAAGATTCCGCGCCGGTTATGGAAGTGCGCATGCATACGCAGGTGAGCGTAGGCGGCAGCACGTAAGCGACCCTCGGCAACACCGCCGAAATGGCTGTCCGGATGAATGAGGCCTGCCGTACCGTAACGGCCGAGGTTGGCCCAAATACGGCACATGAATGCCCGATAGAGGTCGGGCTGAGTTCCCTGCAGCAGCGGATAGGCAGCGGTCGAGCCCAGGAAGGAGAGCACGCCTGTGTAGGTAGCCAGCTCGCCGAGAAGGTACCGCTGTCCAGCACCCTCATGAAGAACCGTCGACCTTCGCACCTGCCAGTCAGCGAGACTGGACTTTTCGCTGAGCATGAACCACGGTTCCAGCTCGGCGAGAATCGGCGCCTCTATCCAACGCGGCCGGACCCAGGGCGGGTTGCCTACTTGGAGATCGAAGCCGCCCTTGGTGAAGACCTGGGCGAACTGGAGCTCCCAGTGGAAGAAGCCCTGCTGGTCGGCGATGTCTTTGACCGCGTCGAGCCACGGGAAGCGCTCACCGAGCCTGAAAGCCGAGTCCATGCCCATCCAGGTCTGGAGTTCGTCCTCGTAGACCTCCAACTCCGCGAGGGACGCGAAATTCGCGACCAGGGAGTCTTCCGGGATATCCGCACGACCGAGCAGGGCCTCGGCGAAGTCGAGCCAGTCGTCGAGGGTGGCCAGGGGGATCACCGGGCGTAGGGGCTCCAAAGTGGGCCGGGGCTTGCGGGCGGCGGGCTTGGCCGGGCCGCCGGCCCTGGCGGCCTTCGCGTCCATGGCGTACGCCGCGAGGTCGAGCTGCTTGTCGCCCATGCTGAACAGGGACTCGGTGACGTAGACGTCTCCGAAGCCGATCGACTCGTCGGCGGCGGTGCTCTCGGTCGCGGGCGCGGTCGCCGACGAAGCCGGGGACGCGGGCCGTACCGGATCGGCCTCAGCGGCCTCGGCGGCGTGGCGGGCGTAGACCTCGTCGGAGCCGTCGAGCAGGCCCGCCTTGTCGAGCGGCCAGAACCACAGCGCGCACCAGGCGTCCATGACCTTCTTGAGCCGCCAGTACGGTGTGCCCGGCGCGGTCAGGTCGCCGTACACCTTCTCCTTGGGCACGGCGTCGGCCGGCTGCTCGATCCAGTCGGCGCCCCAGACGTCGATCTTGCGGCTGATCTCGCGCTCGGAGATGGCGAGGCGCTGCTGGACCAGGTCCCACAGATATTCGGCCCGCTTCGACAACGCCTGAAGACGCTGGAGCTGGGTGAACTTCTGACCCTGCTTCTTCTTGTCGGAGACGCTCCTCTGGATCTGCTTGCGCCAGGCCTTGAGCCGGTTGGCCTGCTCGGGAGCGAGCTCCTTGGCCTCCTTCGCCTGAGCGACCGCACCCCAGCCCTCGGCGGGCAGCAGGAAGTGGTGCACCTTGCCCGAGGGCAGCTCCCCCGCCGAGAACGGCAGGTCCTCGGGGGCCTCCTTCAGCCAGGTGCCCTTGGCTAGAGAGGCGGCGCCGTACACTCTGCGGCCCGCGCCGATGAGCGAGTTCCCGCGCCGCAGGTGCAGGCCGAACCAGGGGGCCTGCAGTCCGGGGTGCATGACGTTGAGCCACAGCGAGACCTCGGCCAGCTCGATGGCGGTCTCGTTGAGATCGACGCCGTAGGAGTTGTGCAGGGCGACGTACGCCTTGACCTTCTGCAGCTCCTCCTCGTACCGCTCGGGGTCGATCGAGACGCCGAGCTCCTGCTGGCGGCGCTTGAGATATTCGGCGGCGACCTGGTTGATGGCCTCGTTGAGGAACGCGCCGGAGCCCAGGGCGGGCTCGCAGATCTTCCACTCGAGAATTTCCCGGGCCGGAGTGACCGTGTCGTCCTGGTCGAGGCGGTGCTGGAGCGCGAGCTGGACGGTGACCCGGGTCAACGACTCGGGCGTGTAGTAGGAGGCGCTGGTCTCCCGGTCGCGGCCGGCCAGGCGGTAGACGAACGCGCCCTCGCGGTAGCGCTTGTACTCGTCGAGCCTGTTCCCGTCCTCGTCGACGGCGTGGACGAAGACCTCCGACGGGTAGTCGTCCACCTTCGAGGCCGGGATCAGCCACGAGCCGTCCTTCGGGTCGCCCCCCTTGGCGACCTCGTACAGCTCCTCGGCGGCGATGAACCCGGTGTAGGACATCAGGCCCTCGTACACCGCGCCGAGCTGGTTGATGCCGAGCTGGGCGTAGGAGATGAAGCCGCCGCGCTCCTTCCTGCGCCCCTTGGTGAGCATGAGCTTGCGCAGCACCTTGTAGAGCGTCTCGTTGCGCAGCCGGGTGTCGATCCGCGGCGCGTCCGGGTCGTCCTCGTCCAGGGAGATGGCGTCGCGGCCGATGAGCTTGATCGCCTCGGGCTCGAACAGATCAGAACGGAGCGGCTCGAAGCGCAGGCCCTCCCCCTCCGAACCCTCGGGCTCGACGCCCATGCGCGGCCGGTGCCCCCGGTTGACCATCTTGAACAGCAGGTCGAGTGACTCGTACAGGTGGAAGGAGTTGCGGGCCTCCTCCCCCGTCAGGTCGCGTACGACCAGGTCGCCGAGGCGGGCCAGGCTGTAGCCCTTGACGTAGTCCTCGTCGTCGGTCGGCAGGATGCCCAGCTCCGGGCGGGCCTCCGCGTACAGCAGGAACAGGATCCGGTAGAGGTAGCGCAGCGACTCGCGGCCCAGCTCCTTCGCCAGGGCGGCGGGCTCCATGACGTCCTCGGACCGCACGCCCTGCGCGCGGATGCGGGCGAGCACCTCGTTGGCGATGAGCTCGACCGAGTCCTTCAGGCCGTCGCGCAGCTCCTTGGACACGCCGACCGCATGGCTGCGCGACCGGTCGAGCAGCTCGGCGAGCGGCTCCGAACCGCCCTCCTCGGGCGGGAGCAGGGAGTCGGCGCCGAACAGGGCGGCGATCGTGCCCAGCTCGGCCTCGTTGCCCCGGCCCAGCGCGACGTCGAGGCTGACCGCGAGGTAGCGGCCCTCACCCCACACGGCGCGGTCGGCCAGCACGACCACGCCACCGGCCAGGATGAGCACGTAGCGCGGCGGCTCCTCAGAGGTCAGCAGCCAGGTCGCGAGCCTGGTGCCGGAGGTGATCTCCTCGGTGTTGTCGAGCCGGACCGGAGACAGCAGCCGCCCGGCCTGGTCGTCGTCGAGGGCGGCGTCCACGTCGGCGGCCCAGCCGCACTCGATCGCGACGAGATGCCGGTCGGCGTAGGCGACCTCGACGACGTGCTCCTTGCCCGCCCGTTCGACGGTCAGCTCACGCGGAGCCGCCTTGTAGCCGAGGGCGCGCAGCACGTCTCCGTGGAGCTCGCCCAGCTCCTTGCGCCACTCGGCGCGCTCGTCCGCCGTCAGCGTCTCACCGTCGCGCAGCCGCGCGTCCAGCTCGGCGAAGTACGGCCGGTCGGCGAAGTAGGGCTTGGCCAGCCCACGCAGCCCCTTGCGCGGGGTGGTGCGCCCGGCCTTCTCCTCCTCGCTCCAGCGGGCGAACAGACCGCCGGACTTCTTGAGGTCCTTGGGCAGCACCTCGGCCAGGTAGTGGGCCGAGAAGTAGTCGCCGCGGTTGACCAGCGAGTCGAAGCTCATCGGGGTCCATCCTGGGGAACGAGTGCGGCGAGGACCCGCAGCAACGGCTCCCCTGTGATCTTGAGGGAGTCGAGCAGGCGCTGCTGCCGCTCGACGGTCTCGCGGACGCGCTGCTCCTTGCGCCCGCGCTGGGAGGCGTGCACGCCGTCGAGGGTGAGCTGCTGCCACTCACCGAGCCGGTCGCGGTAGAGGTCGAGCGGCTCCACGACCTTCTTCTCGTACGCCGAGCGGCGCTCCTCCAGATGCGCGCGGGCGGTGGCGACGGCCTGGGGCACCCGCTCCTGCAGCGGCCGGAGGTCGATCATCTGCCCGGTGTTGATCATCCTGGGACCGACCTCGGCCGCGGCGAGCACGTCGGTCATCTTCCGGTCGAGCACGCCCGCGGGGGTGACGGCCATCCACTCGACGACGGTCGGCTGCCCGAGCCGGTTGGAGTAGATGCCCTGGATGAGGAAGGTCGGCTCGTCGACCTGGGCGGTGACGACCGGCGCCTTCTGGCGTCCGAGCCGTACGAGGACCTTGTCGGTCACCCAGTCGACCATCGGGTGCAGGTCGGAGAGGTAGGCGATCTCCGGCCACATCGTCTTGGTCCTGCGCGCCTCGTCGAGCTTGCGCTGGGCCTCATCGCGGTCGAAGGTGACCTTCATCCGCCTGCGCACGTCGTGGGTGCGCAGGTAGTCGGCGGGCAGCGCGGACAGGCGGTGGGCGAGGTCCGGCGGCGGCTCGAAGGCGAGCATCACGCCGTCGTCCTCCAGGTCCTTGAGCAGCCCGAGCGTGTCGACGGCCTCCTTGACGAACGCCTCGGAGCCGTCGAAGAGCCGGGGCACCTCCGCGCGGAGCGGGTCGGCGCCCGTGACACCGCCGTCGACCGAACCGAACAGGCCGTCCAGGCCGAATGGGTCATCGGCGTTGTGCGCGGCGAGGGACTCCTCCACGCTCTTGCCGGCGAGCAGGTCCTGGATGAGGCGGCGTTCCTCGCGTTCGGCGCGGTACTCGCCGGTGACGGCCTCGGCCGTACCGAGCGTGCGGTGCGCCGTCGCCTCCTTCTCCAGGAGCTTCTCGGCGACGGCCCGGTCGTCCTTGGCCCCCTCGACCTCCGAGGTGAGGATGAGCGCCCGGAACTGCGGCTGCCGCGTCTGGCCGTAGCGGTCGATGCGGCCGTTGCGCTGCTCGATGCGGATGAGGCTCCACGGCACGTCGTAGTGGACCAGGTGATGGCACTGCCGGTGGAGGTTGACGCCCTCGGAGGTCACGTCGGTGGTCACCAGCAGGCGTACGGGGGCGTCGGAGAGCCCGAAACGCTCGATGATCTCCTGCTGCTGCTGGTCGGACATGCCGTTGCCGAGCATCATCTCGACCTCGCCCTTGCCGGTCAGGCCGAGCCGCTTGGGCAGGACCTCGGCCAGCCACCTGACCGTCTCGACGCTCTCGGAGAAGACCACGGCCCGGGTCTCGCCGCCGTGCCGTACGCCGATCTCGTCACGCA
Source organism: Microbispora sp. ZYX-F-249 (assembly GCF_039649665.1). Classification (NCBI taxonomy): domain Bacteria; kingdom Bacillati; phylum Actinomycetota; class Actinomycetes; order Streptosporangiales; family Streptosporangiaceae; genus Microbispora; species Microbispora maris. Next base: position 16,457 of record NZ_JBDJAW010000042.1, read on the forward strand.
GCAGGCGGACGAGGGCGTCGAGCTTGGCCGAGTCGGCGTCGGTGATCTGCGCGGTCAGGTCCGCGAGGGTCTTCAGCGCGTCGATCTCCCGGGGCTCCTTGGCGTTCTTCAGCCGGTTGCCGACCGTCTTGGCAAGCGCCTTGTGCGAGGAGAGGAACGCCTTGAGCAGCGTGTAGGGGAAGAGCCGGTTCTTGCCGTCGACCACCGGGCCGCCCGCGCGCTGATGCTCAGCCGACGAGCCCTGGGCGAGCCAGACCTGGGTGAGCTCCTCGAAGACCTTCTCCTCGGCGGGGGTGGCGGCGCAGCGCACCGGGACGGAAGGACCCCGGTCGGGCCACTTCGCGCCCATCTCGTTGCGCACCTCGGGGCTGATCTTCGTACGGCGGATGTAGAGGTGCTCGATGTCCTTGGCGGAGTAGCTGCGGTCGTCGGCGATCGCGGCGGGGTCGAGCATGCGGATCAGCTCGGCGAACGACTCGCTGTTGCCGTTGTGCGGGGTGGCGCTGGCCAGCAGCAGCGCGTCCGTACGGCGGGCGAGCAGCTTGGCCAGCTTGTTGCGCAGGCTGGCCTCGCCGATCAGGTTGTGCGACTCGTCGATGACGACCGCGTCCCAGTCCATCTTCTCCAGGTGCTGGCCGTACTTGCCCTCGTTCTTGAGGGTGTCGATGGAGACGATGATCCGCTTGTAGTAGGTGAACGGGTTGCGGCCCGCGGGGATCTCCCGCTGGATGCGCTCGATGCCCACGGAGTCGAGACGGATCAGCGGGATGGCGAAGCGGGTCCACAGCTCGTGCTGGAACTGCTCCAGCACCTGCTGCGGCGTGACCACGAGAATGCGCTCGCCCCGGCCGCGCCGGATGAGCTCGGCCAGGATGAGGCCGATCTCCAGGGTCTTGCCGAGGCCGACCACGTCGGCGATGAGTATGCGCGGGCGCAGGCCCTTCAGCGCGAGCTCGGCGGGCCGCCGCTGGTAGGGCAGCGGGTCGAGGAGGAAGCGGTCGGCGAGCGCGAGACCCTTCTCCGTCTGCGGGAGCGGCGTCCGGCGCAGGACGGCCTCGATGAACAGGCGGCTCTGCGCGAAGCGCGGGGTCATGTCCTGCTCCAGGACGGTCTCCTCCGGCTTGAGCAGGCTCACCTCGTCGAGGTCGGTGAAGAAGACCGCGTCCTCGTCGCGGACGAACTCCGACGCACCAACCGCCGTGATCTTGTAGCCACCCGTGGCGAGCTGCGCACAGGTGCGGACGATCCACTCGGCGTCCCGGACCTCGATGCGGGCGCCGGGCGGGAAGGAGGTCTCGGTCACGGTTCTCCTCTAGAAACGGGCGCCGGCGGCGTACGCGCCGCGGAGGCGGTCGGCGAGCTTGGCGACCACGGAGCCGGGCACGACGACCTCGGACAGGTTACGGGGGCGCGGCCGGACGGACGGAGCAGGGGCCTTGGGGTCGGTCTCCCGCTCGACATAGGTGGCCTCGGCGAACCCGCGCACGGCCGCCGGCAGCGTGTCCCCTCCTGCCGTCGCCAGGTCCTTCAACTGCTCGTACGCCTCGCGCACGGTGGGGCGGTCGGCGGGGTCGTGGGCGACCATCGCGGCGATGAGCGGCTCGAACTCCGCGGGGAGGCCGCTCAGGTCGGGCTGCACCTCGGCGCTGATGATGTTCATGAACAGCGCCGCGACCGTCTTGCCTTCGTACGGGTAGTGCTTGGCCAGCGCGAACATCAGCGTCGCGCCGAGCGAGTAGACGTCGGTGGCGGCGGTGACCGTCTTCGGGGTGTTGGCCTGCTCGGGCGACATGCACGCGGGCGTGCCGAGCGTCGAGGTGGTCGTGGTCAGGTCGGTCGGGCCCTCGACGAGGGCGACCAGGCCCAGGTCGATGACCTTCGCCCCGTCCTTGCCGAGCAGGATGTTGCCCGGCTTCAGGTCGCGGTGGAGCAGACCGGCCTCGTGGATGTCCCCCAGGGCGGACGCCAGCAGGACGCCGAGCGTCGCCGCGTGCTCGCCGCTCAGCGGGCCGCGCGTCTCGACGTACTCCTTCAGGCTCAGGCCGCGCACGTACTCCACCGCGAGCCAGGGCGGTTCCTCGTCCTCGCCGGAGGCGTCGAACAGAGCGGCGACGTGCGGCCCCTGAACGGTGCGTAACGCGTCGATCTCCCGGGCGAACCGGGCGCGCGCCTCGGTGTGGCCGAGCAGGTCCTCACGGATGATCTTCACGGCGACCTGTTCGTAGTCGTCGGTGATCCCGTAGAAGACCCGGCCCATCCCGCCGGAACCGAGCCGTCCGCGTAGCGTGATCCCGCCGATCCGCTGGGGGTCGGAACGGTCCAGGGGGTCCATGCTCACCTGCCTCCACGGCGACGTCGGGGGTAACGCACCACGCCCAAGATAAGCGGATCGGCCCTCTGAGATGCTCGTTCCGGTCTCAAGAAGATCACACCGCACACCAGGCGCCCGGCAACACTAGCCGAACGTTGCAGCGCCCGTACAGCAGAACCCTCACGTTGGACCAAACCGTCAATCCACTTGTGTTCTCAGTTCACAATGTGGTCTACTTGTCCGCGTTCACACCCCGCCGCGGCTTCCCACCGAGTCGACACTTCGAGACGTGATAGTTGACATCTGTACCAGAAGCCGGAAAGATCACGCCGATTTCTGGCGCATGGACCGGTCCACCCGGAACCCCGCGTTTCGCACCCCCCAAATATGACGAGAGGACGTCGGTCTTCCGTGACGGACCAGGAGCTTGCCGCCGAACTCCGTAAGCTCGCGAGGCACCCCGCGTTGGCCGCCCGGGCGGACCAGCTCGCCGATCTCGCGGACGCCGTGGACGACCCGGACAAGGCCGAGCTGTGGTGCGAGGTGGACCTGTTCGCCGCCTTCCCGCCGGAGGACACCGTCCAGGTGATCGTGCCGTCCACGCCGGCCTGGCAGAAGACCGTCAGGGTCATCTACTACGCGCAGGCCGTGCTGGTCTTCTTCCCGATCGCCATCACGTGGCTCGGGCTGAAGAAGGCGACCACGGCGTACGGGGAGGCCCTCGCGTCGGGAGGGGTCGAGGTCGCGCGCCGGCCGTTCCTGGAGATGTGGCAGCAGGGCTTCGACGGCAAGCTCGGCGGCCTGTGGAAGTTCGACAACGTGGCGATGATGACGCTCACCATGCTCGCCCTCGTGATCGGCGTAACCCTCGCGGAGCGCTACATGCACCGCTGGGAGGACGAACGGGCGAGTGAGCAGGAGGAACAGCTGCGTCCGCGCCTCCTGTCGGCGCTCACCCGGGCGACCCTGTTTCTCGGCCGGGTACGCCTGGCATCTCCCGCCCGGTTCCAGGCCGAGCTGACCAAGAGCGCGAGCGAGCTGAGCAAGGTCGGCAGGACCATGAACAAGGTCCACAAGCAGGTCGTGGAGGAGCTGGAGAAGGCGCTGGAGGCCACCGGCCAGGCCACGGACGCGTTGACCGCGGGTGCCGCCGAGGTGCGGGACTCGGTCGCGAGCCTGGACAAGCACATGGCCGCCGTCTCCTCGGCCGCCGAGACCCTGCTGCGTTCGGTCGAGCGCACCGCCTATGCCATCGACTCCGTGGGCGAGAAGACCGACGAGGCGGTCGACCGGGTCGGTGACCGGCTCGGCAGTGTGATCACCGACTCGGCGACCGGTCTGCGCAGGTCCCTCGACGAAGTCGCCACGCTCACCGGCCAGGCCGTGCGCGACATGGCGGACTCCACCGGCCAGGTGGTCAAGGACCTCGCGAACTCGACGGAACAGGTCGTGCGTGACCTGGCGGACTCGACCGGGCAGGCCGTGCGCGACACGGCGGCGAGCCTGGACGCACGCGTCGGCGAACTGGTGAGCGCCACGGCCGGTATCGGTCCCGCCGTGAGCAGGGTGGAGACCGCCGCCACCGAGAGCGGTGCCCGGATCAGTGACGCCCTCACCAGCGGCAGCGGCACCCTCGCCGCCGTGTTCGGCGGTGCCGGAGCCGACATCAGGGAGGCGCTCGACGACTGGGCCGGCACCGCGAGCGCGCACGCCGCGAGGATCGAGATGGTCTCGGACACCGCGGGCCGCACCGTGGGGCTGCTGGAGGAGACGCGGGACGCGCTCGACCGGCTGCCCGCCGACCTCGCGCGGTCTCTCCAGGACGTCCCGGCGGCCGTCCGCGACGTCACCGGTCCCGAGATCGCCGCGCTGGAGGCCGCCATCGTCCGGTTGGAGGAAGCCGTACGGCAGGCGGCAGAAGCCGTCGCCGCCGGCGCCGCGGTCCGTCGCTCCGCGGACCAGGCGGACGTCTCGGTCCAGCCGGCGCTCTTCACCGTGTCCACTGAGCCGTCCCCTGAGGCTCACCCGCTCGTGACCCCCGCGGCGGACGCGGACGGCGGCGACGGAGGACGTGCGTGAGGACCCGTCATGGTTCGGGATCGTCCCTGCTCCTCGCGGGGTGGCTGTTCGCCGACCTCCTGCTCGGGCTCACGATCATCATGCTGGGCGCGCAGGCGCCGCCTCCGGCACCGGCCAAGCCCCTGGGCGCGGAGGGAACCGCGAGCGCGTCACCGACCCCCTCGCCGAGCGCCTCTCCCTGCGCTACGCAGACCGCCGGCGTCGGGGCGAAGGCGACGAAGATCTCGTTCTCCGTCAACCCCGGCGCCAGTGACGCCGCCCTCACCCGTCAGGTGAGGTCGGAGTTGCTCAAGCACAGGAGCCGCCTCGCCGGCAGGCATGCCGGCATGGTGCTCACCTTCGGCGCCGCGGGTGGAGCCGGCGACGGCGTGCATCTCGCGAGCCGCGTCAACGACGCCGTCAGCACGGCCTTCCCCGGCATCTTCGGGACGGCGGCCACCCGCGACTTCCATGATCTCGCCGCTCCGGCCGGGTCGATCTCCATGGAGATCTACTTCGTGACCAGCGGCTGTACCCGCACCTCGAAGAGCTGAGGACCACCCGATGAGTGAACAGGTACTCCCCTTCTACCTTGTCTGCGACGAGTCGTACTCCATGCAGGGAGCGCCGCTCGACGCCATCAACCAGGAGCTCCCCCTGATCTACCAGGAGATCGCCGTCAACCCGGTGGTGGCCGACCGGGTGAGGCTCGCCATCATCGGGTTCAGCAGCACCGCCGAGGTGCTGCTCCCGCTGGCCGACCTCAACGACGTGCACTCGATGCCGCAGCTGTCGCCTCGCGGCGCGACCAGCTACGGCGCCGCGTTCTCCCTGCTGAAGCACACGATCGAGCAGGACATCGCGGGGCTGAAGCATGACGGCCATGTCCCCTATCGGCCCACCGTGTTCTTCCTCACGGACGGGCTTCCCACGGACGAGTGGCATGTCGAGCACAAGAACCTGGTCAGCCGCGACTTCAGGGCCCATCCGACCATCCTGGCCTTCGGGTTCGGCGACGTGGACCCCACGACCCTGCAGCAGGTGGCCACCTTCCGGGCGTTCATCGCGAACAGCGATATGTCGCCCGCGCAGGCCCTGCGCGAGTTCGCGCGGCAGCTGCTCAACTCCGTGGTCCAGTCGGCGGTCGCGTCGTCGGCAAACCCCTCGGGCGCCGCCCAGATCGTCGTCCCCGACCAGGTGCCGGGCTACACGGTTCTCGCCCCCGACCCGCTCTGAACCGTACGCCGGAAAAGGAACCCCCCATGGAACAGCTCCAGGAGTACGCGGCGACCGAGACCGCGGAGGCCGTACCCGGAATCCCCCCGCCGCTCGTCATCGGCCGTGAGCCGCGCGTCCCGTCCGAGCCGGGCGCGCTGCCCTCGGTGCAGCGGCCGGACACCGAGATCGACGGAGCCGCACTGCCCGGCCTCGTGGTGCGGGCCGCCTCCGTCCGGGGCGACGTCCACCGCTACTACGGCACACCGCGACAGGACGCGATGGGGCTCTGGCACGACGGCGACCGCACGCTGCTGGCCTGCGTGGCTGACGGCCTGGGCAGCAAGGAGCTCTCGCAGCTCGGCGCGGACACGGCCTGCCGGGCCGCCCACGCCTATCTCGACGGCCTGCTCGCCGACGATCCCGCGGAGCCCGCCCGGCGCTTGGTCGAGAGCATCGCCCGGGAGATCCGGGAACAGGCGGAGCGGTGCGAGGCGCCGCCGGACGAGTTGTCCACCACCTTCCTCGCCGCCGTGGTGCAGGAACGGCCCGAGACGCCGGCGCATCGCGTCGTCCTCGTGCGTGTCGGCGACTGCGACGCCTGGCGGCTGCACCGGGGGGTGCTGGTGCCCTGCTTCGATGACGACGACAAAGAGGAGGAGGCGATGGTCGCGACCTCGGAGACCCGCGCTCTGCCTCGCCACATCGAGCATGTCGAAGTCAGACAACTGGATCTCCACCCGGGCGACATGCTGCTCCTGTGCACGGACGGCCTGTCGAAGCCCATGCGTGGTCCGCAGGTGAGCACCCAGTTGGCGGCCTGGTGGCACAACGGCCCGCCGTCGTTGACCGAGTTCTTCTGGCAGATGAGCTTCCGGGCGAAGACACACGACGACGACCGGACCGCCGTGTGCATCTGGAGAGTCTGAATGCCCTTCACCCCCCACCCCCTCGACCGGCAGCGCCACACCCTCGCCCTCGAAGCCGATCGCCTCGGCGAGGGCGGCCAGGGCGTGGTCACCCGGGTGCTCGGGCCGGAGAACCTCGTCTACAAGGAGTACATGCCGCAGGCCAGCCAGGTGAACGACCGCGCCCTGGCCGACCTTGTCGACTTCGGTCAGCGGCAGGCCGCCGGGGAGGCACGCACCCTGCTCGCCCAGTGCGCCTGGCCCGTGGCGCGGGTGGTGAGCGGGGGCAGGGTCACCGGCTTCCTGATGCCGGAGGTGCCCGGTGAGTTCTACGGTCCGATCGGCGGCAAGCCCAAGCTGGTCGAACTGCAGTATCTGCTGTACGAGCCCAACTGGGCCTGGCAGGACCTGCACCAGCCTCATGTCATGGGCCGCCTGGAGATCGCGACGCTGGCCGCCAAGCTGATCGACCTGCTCCACAACCACGGCTGGATCGTCGGCGACCTGTCGTTCCGCAATCTCCTGTGGCGGCCCGCGGCGCCGTACAAGGTCTTCATGCTCGACTGCGACGGCCTGCGCCGGCACGGAGCCGAGCCGGTGCTGCGGCAGGCGCACACGCCCGACTGGAACGACCCGCACCAGCCGTCCAGCGGCCCGGACCTGGACACCGACCGGTACAAGCTCGCGCTGCTGGTCGGCCGGGTGCTGTCGCGGACCGCGTCGGTGCGGCCCGGCGAGGAGCCCGCGCTGCTTCCCGGTCTTCCGGATCAGGTGACCACGCCGGTCAGAGAGCTCTTCGCCCGGGCGGCAGGGCCGCGCGGCACCCGCCCGGCCGTGGCCGAGTGGGTGCAGGCGCTGGAAGGCCGCAAGCGCATCGCGGTGACCCGCCCATCCCGTCCGCAGCCCTCGGCCCCCACCGGCCCCCTCGCCCCCATGAACCTGGGCACGGGCAGGAGCAGCGTCCCCATCAGCCGGCCGGTGCCCAACAGCCGACGGGCACCCTCCCAGCCGGTGGTGAATCCGACGCCGATCGAGCGGCGATGGGCACCCCTGTCGCACAAAGGCGGAGTGCCGGCAGGGCAGGCTGGTCAAGCCGCACGCACCGCCGCACCGACGCAACCGGGTTTCCAAGCGGCGACCAAGGTCGCGCGGCTGCGGCCCGTATCGGTGACGGCGCCCGCGTCCGGTTCCCCGGCCGCGGCACCGCCGACGACTCCGGCGACTCCGGCGACAGGCCGGCCCACGCTGGGGCAGCGGGTGATCAACTCGCGGACCTATGCGGAGCAGCGCCTGCTGGCTCCCCGGGGCGGGGTCGTCGACGACGGCGCGGTGGCACGTGTCATCGACCACCTCGCGGCGGGCACGGGGCGGGACGCGGTGGTGAACATCGCGCGGCTGCTCGGGGAGACGTCGGACAGGACGGTCCTGCTCATGCGGGCATCGAAGAACCTGCTCAACGTGGAGCAGGCGGATGTGATCGCGCTGAAGGACGGCGACCGCACGGTCGAACTGAACGTGTCGCTGCTGGAAGAGCAGTTCCTCGAGGAGGATGAGCCGTGACGGCGAAGGTCAGCCGGGCGAGGCGACGGCAGATCATCGATGCCCTGGGCCGCGGGACCGTGCCGCGCAACGGCCTCGACCTGTTCGCGGTCGGCATGGATCGCTTCGAGAAGGCGCTCGACGACGATCTGACGGCGGTCACGGCGGGTGGCGCGGGGTTCAAGGCGGTCCGGGGCGAGTACGGCTCGGGCAAGACGTTCTTCGCGCGCTGGCTGGCCGAACGGGCCAAGCGGAAGAGGATGGCCACGAGCGAGATCCAGATCTCGGACCGGACGACGCCCCTGCACCGGCTGGAGACCGTCTACCGCTCGCTGATCGGCGGCCTGAGCACGGCGACCTCGCCGCCGAGCGCGCTGCGGGACATCGTGGACACCTGGCTTCTCGCTCTCGAGGACGACACCGGGGTGGCCAAGGACGCCCGAGGCGCGATGACGGTCGCGGTGGAGGACCTCATCGAGTCGCGGCTGGCGGAGACCGCCAGGAACGCGCCCGCGTTCGCGACCGCGCTGCGCTTCTACCGGCGGGCTCGGCTGGCCGGCGACAACGCGACCGCCGACGGCCTGCTCGCCTGGGTGGGCGGCGAGCCGAACGTCGCGTCGAACGTCCGCCGCTACGCCGGGCTCAAGGGCGACGTCGACTCGGCCGCGGCCCTGCACTTTCTGCAGGGCCTGCTGGTCGTGCTGCGGGACTGCGGCTATCCCGGGTTGCTCGTCGTGCTCGACGAGGTCGAGACTCTGCAGCGGATGCGCAGCGACAACCGCGACCGGAGCCTGAACACCCTGCGGCAGCTCATCGACGAGATCGACAAGGGCCGGTTCCCCGGTCTCTACCTGGTCATCACCGGCACGCCCGCCTTCTATGACGGCCAGCAGGGCGTGCAGCGGTCCCCCGCCCTCACGCAGCGGCTGCACTCCGACTTCAAGACCGACGCGCGGTTCGACACCGCCCGGGCGGTGCAGATCCGGCTCACCGGGTTCGACCGCGACAAGCTGGTCGAGCTGGGCTGCGCCGTACGCGATCTGTACGCCCAGGGAGACCCCGCCGAGCAGCGGATCAGGACGCTCGTGGACGACGCCTACGTCAAGGACCTGGCGTCGGCGGTGGCCGGTCATCTCGGGGCCGGAGTGGCACCCCGCGTCTTCCTGCGCAAGCTCGTCGCCGACGTGCTGTACCGCGTCTCCGACCACGAGGACTTCCACCCGCGCAGGGACTACCGGGAGGTCCGGGTCGAGGAGGGCGAGCTGAACGACGACGAGCTGAACGCGTTGCGCCGTGGCCGCGCCGCCGCCTCGGCCGACGACGTGGAGCTCGACCTGTCGTGACCTCGCCGGCCCTCGCGTTGCATCCGACGATCGCCTATCACCTCACCAACACTCTGGGCTGGCAGAGGCTGCGGCCGCTGCAGCAGGGGGCGCTCGGTCCCATCGGCGACGGCCGCGACGCGCTGCTCATCGCGCCGACGGCGGGCGGCAAGACCGAGGCGGCCGTGTTCCCGCTGCTGTCCGTAATGGAGGAGCAGAGGTGGACCGGGCTGTCGGTGCTGTACGTCTGCCCGCTCAAGGCGCTGCTCAACAACCTGCTGCCACGCCTGCAGGCGTACGCGGGGTGGCTCGGCAGACGGGTGGAGCTCTGGCACGGCGACGTGTCCCGCTCGCGCCGCCAGACGATCCTGCGTGATCCCCCGGACATCCTGCTGACCACTCCGGAGTCCCTGGAGGCGATGCTCATCGGCACCGGGGTCGACCACCGCCGCCTGCTGGCGGATCTGCGGGCGGTGGTGGTCGACGAGGTCCACGCCTTCGCCCGGGACGACCGGGGCTGGCATCTGCTCGCCGTCCTGGAGCGCCTCACCCGGCTGGCCGGACGGCCGCTCCAGCGCATCGGCCTGTCGGCGACCGTGGGAAATCCGGATGACCTGCTCTCCTGGCTGCAGGGGTCGGGTGCCGCAACCCGGCCCTCGGAGGTGATCGCCCCGGAGACGCGGACCGATCCCGGGGCGGCCGATGTGGAGCTGGACCACGTCGGGTCCGTCGCCAACGCCGCCCGCGTCATCGCGGCGCTGCACAACGGCGAGAAGCGCCTCGTCTTCTGCGACTCCCGCAGGATGGTGGAGGAGCTCGGCCAGATGCTGCGCGACCTCGGCGTCACGACGTTCCTCTCCCATTCCTCCCTGTCCGCCGAGGAGCGCCGGCGCGCGGAGGAGGCGTTCGCGCAGTCCCGCGACTGCGTCATCGTCTCGACCTCGACGCTGGAACTGGGCATCGACGTCGGAGACCTGGACCGGGTCATCCAGATCAACGCTCCCTGGACGGTCGCGTCGTTCCTCCAGCGTCTCGGGCGCACGGGGAGGCGCTCGGGGGTCAGGCGCAACTGCCTCGTCCTGGCCCTGACCCCGGACGACCTCCTCGCCTCAGCGGGTCTCCTGCTGCTGTGGAGCAGGGGGTACGTCGAGCCGCTGCGGCCGCCGTCGTCGCCCCGGCACATCGTCGCGCAGCAACTCCTCGCGCTCACGCTGCAGGAGGGCCGCATCGGCGACGCCCTGTGGCCGGACTGGTGGAACGGCATCGGCCCATTCGGCGAGCAGGACGCACGGCCGGTGCTCGACCATCTCATCGCGCAGGGCTTTCTCGAGCGGGACGGAGGCGGTCTCCTCGTCGGCCCCCAGGCCGAGCGGCGCTTCGGCCGCAGGCACTTCATGGACCTCACCGCGGTGTTCACGGCACCGCCGGAGTTCACCGTCCTGCGCGGCAACGTCGAGATCGGCCGGACGGACCCCGGCCTGCTGACCTCCGCCGTCTCGGGGCCGCGCCTGCTGTTGCTGGCCGGCCGTACGTGGGCGGTGGACTGGATCGACTGGAAACGACGGCGATGCTTCGTCCAGCCCGTGGATGGGGGCGGCGGCAGGGCACGCTGGGCGACGTCGATGTCGGGCGGGGCCTCCTTCGCCCTGTCGCGGGCCATGCGGGACGTCGTGCTCGGCGCCGATCCGCCCGTGAAGCTCACGCGCCGGGCGGTGAGCGGGCTGACGGGGATACGGGAGGACCACCGCGACCTCGTCAGGCCCGACGGCACGGTGATCGTGCGGACCGGAGGAGACCTGCAGTGGTGGACCTGGGCCGGGTACCGCGCCAACGCCACCCTCACCGCGACCCTCGGGCCGCTCGCCGATCCGACGCAGCGCGTGGACGACCAGCACATCAGGCTGAGGAACGACCTGACCGGCACTGGGTGGCGGCAGGATCTCGTGAGCAGGCTGAGCCGCCCCGAGGTGGACGAGCGGGCGCTGAACGGGCTCAAGTTCAGTGCGCTGCTGCCTCACGAGCTCGCCGTCGAGACGCTGGCCGCACGCCTGGCCGACTACCCCGCGGCGGCCGCCGTGCTTGCCGAGCCGGCGCATCTGGTGAATTTCGTGTAGCTCATTCACAGGTGTTTGCGTTGTGTATATGAGGGGTTTTTGGTACTTTAGTGGTGCCTGATCGGCCATCGGCGATCAGAAAAACCATCCCATTCCCACTGCGGACGCTCGTCCGGCTTGAGCATGCTTCCGCCGGTTACGCCCGAGGGCGCCGGCGTCTTCGCACCACCCCCTCGCAAGGAAGACGATGACGACTATTCGCGTACGGGTCGACGACGAGTGGATCACGGTGACGTCCGCCCGTATCGGCACCGCCTCGGGCGCACGGCCCGCACCGGACGAGACCCCCATCCACATCATCGGCGGCGCACCCATGGACGGCTCCTGGCCGGCCGAGTACGGCACGCCGGACAGCATGGCCCCGGCGTACGCGGTGACCGGCCTGACCCACGACAAGGCCTGTGAGCTGGGCCGGGCCTCCGGCCAGGAGGTGGTCTACGCCTGGAGTTACAACTGCCTGGCGGTGTTCGCCTGCGCCGACGGCTCGTACTCGCTCGCGGGCTGGCGTTCCGGCCCCGACGCCGAGCGGCCGACGCACGAGTCCTCCCCCGCCGAGCGGCCGCCGTACGAGTCCTCCCCCGCCGAGCGGCCCGCCGTGTACGACGCCGTCGCCGCCCCGGCGGTGGTTTCGGTGCCGCCGGCGACGGAACGCGGCGAGCACGCGGCGCATCCGGGGAATGTCCCCGCTCCCCCGGAGCCCGAACGGCTCGCCGCGGACTGTCTGTTCCCCAGCCGCTCGCTGGGTGAGACCGGGGAGGTGCTGCTCAGGATCCGGGCATGGCGGATGTTCGGCAGGAGGATCTCGCGAGTCCTGCAGGTCCGGGACGGCCGCCTGGAACTGCTCAGCCGGCGTGCCAAGGACCCGGTGCAGGTCGTCGACCTCGGCCCGGTCCCGGAGGACCCCCTGACCGCGGCGCTCGCCCGCGTGCCCGATCTGCTGACCTTCCCCTCCGAGGCCGCCGTCGAGATCGAATGCCCGGACGAGGACGCCGACCGGGTCGCCGGCCTCGCCACGCCGGTCTTCGGCGCCTACTACCCGGTCGAGGAACTGTACGAGTACGACGACAGCTGGGATGACGAGGAGTGGGACGAGGAGGACTGGGAGGACTACCGGGCGGGGCGCGACCGCGCCTGGCCACGTGAGGACGAGCGCGCCTACTCCTGGTACGACGGGCTGACCGCCGTCCGGATCCACATCAACGGCGTCCTGCACCTGGCCGCCGAGGTGGACGACCGGTGGGTTCTCGTCCCCATGGACCCCCGCCAGGAGTTCCCTCCGCTGCCCATGCCCTGGTCGTACTACACCGAGGACTCGTACGGCTTCGACGGCGGCTCCCCCATCAACAACAGCCACTGGTGGACCGGGTCGGGCAACATCCGCGACGACCTGCACATCGCCTGGGCCGCGTGGGACGAGGGCGGCGAGGTGCTCCTCGCCCGCTGCGACAGGCAGGAGTTCGAGCGCCGCGTGTACGCCTGGGGCTACCTGGACCGCCCGGACGAGGGCGTGATCGAGTGACGACGAATCCGGACGGCGAAGGACCTCACAACGTGGACATCACCGGACCCGGCGACGACGTCACGCCCGGAGCCTTCTCGGTCAGGTGGGACGACGCGTCGCCCTGGCCTGCCGTACAGACCCTCAACAGGCGGCGTGCGCGGCAGTTCCTGCTGGCCGTGTCGGAGAGCACCGTCACCGCGCACGGCGAGCAGGCCTTCCACGACGGCCTGCTGGCCCGCGGCCACGGCCTGGCGTTCTACACGCGCATCGCGTACGGCCGGCGGGAGTTCGCGTGCCGCCACTACGGCGGTCCCGAGCCCCGGCTGCTGCCCGCCGTGCCACCGGACCTCCTCCCGGAGCCGTGGTCGGAGCCGTGGCGGCTCGTCGCGACGTACCGGGGCCCGGAGCTGTTCGACGAGGACTGGGCCGAGCGGGTGTCCGCCCTGCCTCTGGAGTCGTTCCTCACCGTCCATGTCGACGGAGAGGGCGAGCGGGGCCTGCGCGTCAGCGACAGGACCCTGGAACTGGTCAGGATCGGGACGGACGGCGAGCGGACCGTCACCGCACTGGGCCGGCTCCGTGCGAAGGACGATCCGCTCGCCGTCGCCCTCCGGGCCGTCCCGGACCTGCTCGCGTTCGACCCGTACGCCGCGGTGGACATCACCGCGGATACCCCGTTCGCGGTCGCGGACGCCATCCGGTTCAGTGCCGATCTCGACCGCGCCGACGCGGAGGCCCGGGTGGACGAGGAGTTCTTCGCCGACGAGGAGGAGTCGCTGCTCGAAATTCTGGACGGCAATCTGGTCCCGGTGATGTTCCGGATCAACGGCGTCCCCCACTTCGCCGCCCGGGCGGACGGCGAGTGGGTGCTCGTGCCCGTGGAGAGGCTCTACCGCTTCCCCTCCCCCGTCACCAACCGGACGTTCATCTCCGTCTCCTTCGACTACGACGGCGGCGGCTACTCCAGCGGAGGGGGTTTCGAGACCATCGCGGAGATCCGGCCGGGGCTCAACATCGCGTGGGAGGATTACTCGGACGAGGCCTGGGACCGGGAGATGACCCTCTCCCGCGAGCCCCTCCCCGAGTTCGCCGCCGGACATCTGCCGTACCGGTTCAGCGACCGGATCATCGCCGTCGCCCTGGGTGGGGAATACCGGTTCCCCGACGACCTCTGGGGCCACGAGTGCGAGGAGTCCGAGGTCGAGACCAACCTGGGCGACGACGAGAAGTGGTACGTCGTCGAGACCCCGCAGCTCGGCTTCGAGCGTCACGACCCGGAAGGCGTACGCTTCCTGGCCGCCCTGGGGCTGTCGCCGGACGCGGCCGGGATCACGGTGTCCAGGCCGGATCCCGGCCGATGACGCCGAGCAGACGGTCGAGCGGAGCGGCGTCGTCCGGGACCGCCACCGGCGGCCCGAAGGCGCCGCGTCGCCTGCCCATCTCCACCATGTTCTCGGTGAAGCCCAAGGCCCGCTCGACGGCCTCCGGGTCCGGCGCGTACTCCTGCCCGGTGGCCCTGGCCAGGTCCCACCCGTGCACGACCATGTCGACGAGGTACATGTGGGCCAGCGTGGTCATCGGCATGCCCATGGCGGGGCTGGTCCCCTCCCACGCCTCCGGCCGCGACCAGGCGGCAAGCGCACGCTCCGCCCGCTCGGGGAAGTCGCCCGTGTAAGGTCCCTGCTCGACGCGCGGGCCCTTGCGAGCCAGCGACTCGAACAGCTCCGCCACCCACTCGAGGTGGTTGATCAGGTCCTCGACGTCGAACTTCTCGCAGGGCGTCAGGAGCCCGAGCTGCTCCTGCCGCACCGAGCGCACCACGCCCGCGGTGCGTTCGGTGGCGCGCGTCATCAACGGCATCATCTCTTGCATGGCAGCCATCGTGCCGCGCCCGCCCGAGGCGCGGCTTGTAGAAACGCGACAGCGTGGATGGGTGAACCCGTACGCGGGGCTCGACGCCTTCGACTTCGTCCGGCAGGCGCCGTCGCCAGGGATCTCGGCGTACGTGGAGCACTTCTGGGTCGTCACGTGGACGGATCTCGGCGAGCCGTACGAGCAGCGCATCATCTCGCATCCCACGGTGAACATGACGATCACCCGGGATTTCCACCGGATCGCGGGAGTGATCAAAGGTGGCTTCTCCTACACCATGCGGGGCAGCGGCCGCGTGCTCGGCACCCGCTTCCGCCCGGGCGGCTTCCGGCCGTTCCTCGACGGCCCCGTGTCCCGGCTGTCCGGCCGCTTCGTGGAGATCGGCGAGATGTTCGGGGCGGCCGGCGCGGCCCTGGTCGAACGGGTCCTGGCCGAGCCCGACTCCCGGGCCGCCGTCGCGCTCGTCGAGACGTTCCTGCGGGGTCTGCGGCCGTCCGAGGATCCACTGGCGGAGGAAGCCGCGGCCCTGGTGGCGATGGTCGAGGACGACACGTCCGTGACCAGGGTCGACGAGCTGGCCGCCCGGTCGGGGCGCTCGGTGCGCTCGCTGCAGCGGCTGTTCCGGGACTACGTCGGCGCCGGCCCCAAGTGGGTGATCCGCCGTTTCCGGCTGCACGAGGCCGCGGAGCGGATCCAGCAGGGCCTCGACCTCGCCACACTGGCCGCCGAGCTCGGCTACACCGACCAGGCCCACCTGACCCGTGACTTCACCGCCGCTGCCGGGATGCCGCCTGCGGCCTACGCCCGGCTCAGCGGCCACGTCGCGCGCTGAAGCAGCCCGGACTTCGAAGGACCTGAGCGGCGGCATCCGCCGGAAGCCGCCGGCGAGCCCGGCCGCCGGACCCCGAACGGGATCCGGCCGCACGAGCCGGCTCAGCGATCCGCCGTGCCGGACGTCTCGGGGAAGCGGCGGGTGGCCACGACGGCGGCCAAGTCGGGCGCGAGCCGCAGCTCCGCCGCGTCGAGCCCCGGGTGGCCGAGCCAGTGCATGCGGGCCCGGTCGACGGCGCCGTCGAACCGCGGCGGCCAGTGCCGGGCCGGGGTCAGGTCGTCGACGACCAGCGTTCCTCCCGGTCCGAGCAGCCGGTGCGGATCGGCAGGCTCCTCACCGCTCTTGCCCTGGCCTCCGCCGTCGAGCACGAGCAGGTCGTACGGCCCGTCCCGGTGGATCTCCCGCCAGTCGCCGCGGATCACCGACACCTGCGGGTGGCCGAGGAAGACCTGCGCCGCCAGGGCCGCTCGCCGCGGATCCCGTTCGACGCTGACCAGCCGGGCCCCGGGCCGGGCGCCCGAGGCCAGCCAGGCCAGGCCCACTCCGCATCCGGTGCCGGTCTCCCCGATCATCTCGGCACCGGACGCCAGTGCGTACAGCAGGCGCCCCTGCTCGGGCCGGCAGGAAGGACCGAAGCCCGCCTGCCGCGCCACCTCGACCGCGCGCCCGACCAATGGAGGCAGGCCCGTGAGGCCGTCGTACGCCGCCGTGCCGTCGATCGACATCGCTTCAGGCTAGGACAACGGACGCCCGTCTCAGTAGGAACAGGCGCGGCGGGGCAGCTTACCGGACGCCTTGATGGTGACCGTCTTGTGGCGCGAGCTCTTCGGATCGCTGATCCACATGGTCAGTCGCGGGTACTGGTGGGCGCACACCCTCTTCTCGCTCTTCTTCAGGTGCTTGAACCGGTAGATCACGCGCTTCCAGTTCTTCTCGGGGGTCTCGACCATCCATCCCTCGCCGCTCTGCATCTCTCCCAGGCAGTCGCGGATCCCCTGGCACGGGCTGCTGTACGTCGTCGCGGCGGCGGCGGACTGGGCGGCCGGCACCTGCGCGACGAGCATGGTCAGGGCGGCGGCCGCTCCCGCGGCGAACTTCCTGGTCACGTCTGCTGTCCTCACGATGGTTGTCTCAAGGTCGGCCACAGCCTGGCGCGTCGTCCTTGGGATCCACTTGGAGATCGTTTGCGGCCCGTGCCGATGGCCCATCGGCGGCATGGACTATGCTCACGTTGTTCGCAAAATGAACCGGCGTTCGCATAGCGAACAAGAGGGGATGGTCATGGGCTCGGCCTTCGTCTACGCCGCGGCGCGCACGCCGTTCGGCAGGTTCAACGGGGCACTCGCCGACGTCCGGCCGGACGACCTGGCGGCCACCGCGTTGCGCGGTGTGCTGGCCAAGCTGCCCGGGCTGGATCCGGCGGAGATCGGCGACGTGGTGTGGGGCAACGCCAACGGCGCGGGCGAGGACAACCGCAACGTGGGCCGGATGGCCGTGCTGCTGGCCGGGCTGCCGGTGACCGTGCCGGCCACCACGGTGAACCGGCTGTGCGGGTCGAGCCTGGACGCCGCCATGATCGGTTCCCGGACGGTCGAGAGCGGCGACGCCGACGTCGTCGTGACCGGTGGCGTGGAGTCGATGACACGGGCCCCCTGGGTGCTGCCCAAACCGTCGCGGGCCTTCCCCGCCGGCGACGTGACGGCCGTGTCCACGACGCTGGGCTGGCGGCTGGTGAACCCGCGGATGCCCAAGGAGTGGACGATCTCTCTCGGCGAGGCCAACGAGCTGCTTCAGGAGAGGTTCGGAATTTCGCGCGAGCGGCAGGACGCCTTCGCCGCGCGGTCGCACGTGCTGGCCGACGCGGCTTGGCACGACGGCTTCTACGACGACCTGGTCGTCCCGGTCGAGGGCGCCGCCCTGACCCGGGACGAGGGGATCAGGCCCGGCACGACGCCGGAGATCCTCGCGGGGCTCAAGCCGGCCTTCCGTCCCGGCGGCACCATCACGGCCGGCAACGCCTCCCCGCTCAACGACGGCGCCTCGGCGGTCGTGCTCGGCTCGGAGGCCGCCGCCGGCCGGATCGGCGCGGACCCGATCGCCCGGGTCGCGGGCCGCGCCGCGTGCGCGCTCGAACCACAGATGTTCGGGTACGCGCCGGTCGAGGCCGCCAACCAGGCGCTGCGCCGGGCCGGTATCGGCTGGGACGACGTCGGCGCCGTCGAGCTGAACGAGGCGTTCGCCGTCCAGTCGCTGGCGTGCCTGGACGCCTGGAAGGTCGATCCCGAGATCGTCAACACCAGGGGCGGCGCCATCGCCATCGGCCACCCGCTGGGCGCCTCCGGCGGGCGCGTCCTCGGCACGCTCGCCCACGTGCTGCGCGAACGCCGCCGGCGGTGGGGCGTGGCCGCCATCTGCATCGGCGTCGGCCAGGGCCTGGCCGTCGTCCTCGAGAACGTGGGCGCCGCATGACCGCCGTGTTCACCGACCCCGACGAGGCCGTCGCGGGCATCGCGGACGGCTCCACCGTCCTGATCGGCGGTTTCGGCCTGGCCGGCATGCCCATCGGGCTCATCGACGCGCTGATCCGGCAGGGCGCGACCGATCTGACCGTCGTCAGCAACAACGCGGGCAACGGCGACACCGGACTGGCGGCGCTGCTCGCCGCCGGGCGCGTGCGCAAGATGATCTGCTCGTTCCCCCGGCAGAGCGACTCGTGGGTGTTCGACGGCCTCTACCGGGCCGGGAAGATCGAGCTGGAGGTCGTCCCTCAGGGCACCCTGGCCGAGCGCATGCGCGCGGCCGGGGCCGGCATCGGCGCCTTCTACTGCCCCACCGGGGTCGGCACCCCGCTGGCCGAGGGCAAGGAGACGCGCACCATCGACGGCCGCGACTACGTGCTGGAGTATCCGATCAGGGGGGACGTCGCCCTCATCGGCGCCCACGCCGGCGACCGGATGGGCAACCTCGTCTACCGCAAGACCGCCCGCAACTTCGGGCCGGTCATGGCGACCGCCGCGACGCTGACGATCGCGCAGGTGCACCACGTCGTCGAGACCGGCGGCCTGGACCCCGAGAGCGTGGTCACCCCCTGCATCTACGTCGACCGGATCCTGGACCTGAGCGCGACGGAGGCGAACCAGTGAGCATCGTGGAGCACCTGGACCGCGGCCCCCTCGCCCGCGACGAGCTGGCCGCGCGCGTCGCCCGGGACATCCCGCCCGGTTCCTTCGTGAACCTCGGCATCGGCCAGCCCACGATGGTCGCCGACCACCTCCCGGCCGATTCCGGGGTCGTCCTGCACACCGAGAACGGCATGCTCGGCATGGGGCCCGCCGCCCACGGGGACGAGATCGACCCCGATCTCATCAACGCCGGCAAGTTCCCGGTCACCGAGCTGCCGGGGGCGTCGTACTTCCACCACGCCGACTCCTTCGCGATGATGCGCGGCGGCCACCTCGACGTGTGCGTGCTCGGCGCCTTCCAGGTCTCCGGCCGCGGCGACCTGGCCAACTGGCACACCGGCGCCCCCGACGCCATCCCCGCCGTGGGCGGCGCCATGGACCTGGCCACCGGCGCCAAGCAGGTGTTCGTCATGATGACCCTGTTCGCCAAGGACGGCACGCCCAAGCTCGTCCCCGAGTGCACCTATCCCCTCACCGGGCTCGCCTGCGTGAGCCGCCTCTACACCGACCGCGCCGTCTTCCGCATCGGCCCCGAGGGTGTCACGGTGGCCGAGACGTACGGCACGAGCGTGGCCGAGCTCGCCTCCCGGCTGGAGGTCCCCCTGCGCACCCTCGATGCGACAGACAGGACGGACCAGCTGGCACCATGATGAACCAGGACTCACCGGACGTTAGTCTCCTCCTGTGAGTAACCGGGCAGTCCTCGTCACCGGCGCGTCGCGCGGCATCGGACGGGCGATCGCGGTGGCCTTCGCCGCCGCCGGCGACCGCGTCGCGATCCACCACCGCGGCTCCCCCGAACTCGCCGAGCGGCTCCGCGCCGAGCTGCCCGGAGAGGGCCATGCCGTCGTCCGGGCCGACATCGCCGATCCCGGTGAGGCACGGCGAATGACCGAGGAGGCGGCGGCCGCCCTCGGCGGCATCGACGTGCTGGTCAACAACGCGGGGGTCTTCCTGCACCACCCGATCATGGAGACCTCGTACGAGGAGTGGCAGGCGGTGTGGCGCGAGACGCTGGCCGTCAACCTCGTGGGACCGGCCAACGTCACCTGGAACGCCGTACGGCACATGGCTCCGGGCGGCAGGATCGTCAACGTCTCCTCGCGCGGCGCCTTCCGCGGCGAGCCGGACAGTCCCGCGTACGGGGCGAGCAAGGCGGGCCTCAACGCGCTGGGCCAGTCGCTCGCCGTCGCCCTGGCGCCCCTCGGCATCGCCGTGGCGACCGTGGCGCCCGGCTTCGTCGAGACCGACATGACGAACGAGCACCTCAAGGCGCCGCGGGGCGACGAGATCCGCGCCCAGAGCCCGTTCGGGAGAGTGGCGCGGCCCGAGGAGATCGCGGCCGCCGTCCTTTACCTGGCGTCACCGGCCGCCGAGTGGGCCAGCGGCACGATCGTCGACCTCAACGGAGCCTCCTACCTGCGCAGCTGAGCCGGACGGTCAGTCGGGCGCCCAGTATCCGACCAGGACCTTCTCCAGCCTGCCCACGACCGGTCGCCAGGTCGGGGGCAGGGTGTAGCGGGTGGCCCGGTGGCCCTTGTAGGTCAGGTGGTAGGCGAGGAAGTCGGCCCCCTGCGGCCGGGCCTCGGAGCGGCCGAGCCGCAGATGCTTCAGCGAGCCGCGCAGGCCGCGCCACTCCGCGGCGGTCAGGCACTTGCGGACGGTGGGTCCGGTCCGGCGGCTCAGCACGGCGCAGCCGTCGGTGTAGACGGCCACCCGGTTGCGCAGCCCGGCGAACCCGCCCTCCTCCCGCAACTCCACGACCAGCTTCCTGGGCGCCGTGACCGCCTCGGCGGGAGCCGTGACGGCCAGGACGGGCAGAGCCGCCAGCGGCAGCAGCGCGACACGCGAAATCCTCATGCCCTCTATTACGGATCACGACGCCCTTCGGCTCACCGACAGCGTCCGCGTGTAGGGCGGGTGAGCACGGGCAGGCGGGTCCGAGTCTCCGAGTCGAAAGGTGACGACAGTGAGCACTGCTACGGAACAGGACGTCATCGACCTGCTGCTGGCGCAGCACAACCAGATCAAGACCAGGTTCGCGGAGGTCGCCGCCGCGCGGGGCGAGCGCAGACGTGAGCTGTTCAACGACCTCGTACGGCTGCTGGCGGTGCACGAGGCGGCGGAGGAGCAGGTCGTGCACCCGGCGGCGCGGTCGAAGGCGGGCGAACAGGTCGTCGAGGCCCGGCTGCACGAGGAGGACGAGGCCAAACGCGCCCTGTCCGACCTGTACGACCTCGGCGTCGACCACCCCGAGTTCGACGCCCGGCTGGCCGCCCTGGAGAAGGCGGTCGTCGACCACGCCACGCACGAGGAGCGGGAGGAGTTCCCCCGGCTGCGTCAGGAGACCTCCCCCGAGCGGCTGCGCCGCATGGCCGGTGCGGTCCGGGCCGCCGAGGCGATCTCGCCGACCAGGCCCCACCCGGGCGCCGGAGAGTCCGCCACCGCGAACATGCTGGTCGGCCCGCCGGTGGCCGTGTTCGACAAGATCCGCGACGTCGTACGGGACTGGCGGCAGTCGAACAAGGACTGACCGACGCCCCGCCCGGTCTCGCGCCGGGGCGGCTCGGCCTCGAAGCCGCTCCGGCCGGACCCCGAGGGGACACCGGTCATGTGCGGTGCGGGCCCGTCCGATGGACGGGCCCGCACGCCGCCACGCACCCTCCCTGGACCGCCTACGGCCCGCCCCGGTGCCGCCGGACGCGCCACACGACCACGGCGGTCACGACGACCGCGGCGAGAACGGCCGCGACCGCACCGCCGACGGCCGACTGCACCTGCTCGTACGCCGCCCCGGCGAAGAAGCCCAGAAGGGTGTAACCGACTCCCCAGAGCACCCCGCCCAGGACGTTGAACAGGAAGAACCGCCGGTAGCTCATCCGCGAGACCCCTGCCAGGGCCGGCATCATGGCGCGCAGGAACGCGGCGAACCGAGCGAAGAACACCGCCTGAGGGCCCCACCGGCGCATCAGCACCTGTGCCCTCTCCACGCGGTGGCGACGGCGGCGCAGGACCCGTACGTCCAGGACCCTGGGGCCGAGGCGGCGGCCGACGAAGTAGCCCGCGCTGTCGCCGGCTATCGCGGCGAGCGTCACCACGAGCCCCAGCCAGTACACCGACAGTCTGCCCTGACTGGCGAGCACGCCGCCCAGCACGGCGGCCGTCTCCCCCGGCACGACGAACCCCACGAACAGGGCGTCCTCGGCGAAGACCAGCGCCGCCACTGCCGCGTACAGCACCGTTCCCGGCAGGCCCCAGAGCCAGTTGATGATCGCGTCCACCCGTCCTCCATGCGCCTCCCCGTTGTCGTGTCCCCCAGGAGGTGCGCGTACGCGCGCCGCACGGCCGTGGGCGGTTCGCCCACTCCTGGAAACGCACGGAAGTTTGCCCGCGGACGGGCACCGGCACGACCGGCCTTCAGGCCGGCCCGGGAATACGTGAGGGGCGCCGCCTCTCCGACCGGGAGGGTGCACGGCGGCCGACCACCCACAGGAGGAGATGCCGAATGAGCGACGACGAGCAGGTCCTGGGCTACCCGATCCCCAACGACGCGGCGCTGGACCCGCCCGCCGAGTGGGCCGGGCTGCGCGCCACGTGCCCGGTCGCCCGCGTCACGCTGCCCAGCGGCGACGCGGCGACGCTGCTGACCCGTTACGAGGACGTCAAGCAGGTGCTGGCCGACCCGCGCTTCACCCGCCGGCTCGACGCACCCGACGCCGCCCGGTTGTCCGCGGACGGCGGCGGGGTGTTCAGCGGCGAGCTGGCGGCGATCCTCCCCGACAGCGGCGAGGAGCACCAGCACTGGCGGCGCCTGGTCGGCAGGTGGTTCACGGCCAAGCGCATGACCGCCATGCGGCCGGCGATGATCGAGATCGCCGAGGATCTCGTGGACGACATGGTCAAGCGCGGCTCGCCCGGCGACCTCAGGGCGAGCCTCGGCTTCCCGCTGCCGGTCTACGTCATCTGCGACATGCTCGGCGTGCCCGCCGCCGACCGGGACCGGTTCTCCTACTGGTCCGACACGCTGCTCAACCTGACCCGCTACGGCAGGGCCGAGACCGAGGCCGCCCAGGGGGAGTTCTTCCAGTACATGTCCGACCTCGTCACGGCCAAGCGCGCCGAGCCCGGCGACGACCTGCTGAGCGAGCTGATCACGGCAGGCGGCCCCGAGAACGGCGGGCTGCCCGACGTCCAGGTCCTGGTCACGGGCATGGCGCTGCTGGTCGCCGGGCACGAGACCACCGCCAACATGATCGGGAAGATGGCCGCCATGCTGCTGGCCGACCGCTCCCGGTGGGAGCGGCTGCTGGCCGACCCGTCGCTGATCCGCACCACGGTGGAGGAGTCGCTGCGCTTCGACGCCAACGCCGGCTTCGGCCTCCCCCGCTACCTGAACGCGGAGACCGAGGTCAGCGGCATGGTCCTGCCCCCCGGCACGACCGTGGTGTGCAGCATGGCCGCCGCCAACCGCGACGAGACCGCCTTCGAGAACGCCGGCGACATGGACCTGACCCGCAGCCCGAACCCCCACCTGGCTTTCGGCTCCGGCGCCCACTCCTGCCTGGGGCAGGCACTGGCCCGCACCGAGCTGCAGGTCGTCCTGGAGGTGCTGCTGCGCAGGCTGCCGACGCTTGAGCTGGCCGTGCCCGTGGAGGAGCTGGAACGCGTGGAAGGGCTCGCCGTCGGCGGCCTGCGCGAGGTCCCGGTCCGCTGGTGACCCCCCGGCCGGCGTGCCCGATCGGCAAGGAGGACATGGACATGAAGGTCGTCGTCGACGAGGTCAAGTGCTGCGGCGCCGGGCAGTGCGTGCTGATCGCACCGGAGGTGTTCGACCAGCGCGACGAGGACGGCGTCGTCGTCCTGCTGGAGCCCGAGCCCGCCGAGGACCTGCACACCGCGGTCCGCGAGGCCGCCGCCGTCTGCCCCGCCGCCGCCATCGAGGTGGACGAGGACTCCTGAACCGCGGGAGCACACCCGGTGGTGCCGGGACGGACCGTCCCGTCCCGGCACCCGGAGGGCCTCAGCCCGCGGCCGGAGGGGTCCAGCCGGCCGGGACGCGGGCGATGCGGACGCGCTGCGGGTGGTCGCCGACCGGCACCGAGGTGATCTTCTGCCCGGTGGCGAAGTCGATGGCGGTGACCCGGTCGGCGCCGCTCTCGGAGATGACGCAGGCCCGCCCGTCGCCGCTGACGGTCGCCCAGTAGGGCTTGGACGCGCTCACCAGCGGGCCCTCCCGCAGGGTGGCCCGGTCGACGACCGTGGCGTAGTCGTCCATCGTCGCGGCGACGCAGAGCTTGTCGCCGGCGGGGTTGACCGACAGTCCGTGGTGCCGGGAGTCGTTGACCCAGGTGGTGCGGTCCTCGCCGGTGGCCGGGTTCTTCGGCAGGGTCTTGATCCGGGTGATCGTGTCGGTGGCGGTGTCGTACTCGGCGAAGCCGTTGAAGAACGAGACCTGGAAGTACAGCTTCGACTCGTCCGGGGTGAAGACGGCGGGCCGCACCGCGTCCGACAGGTCCTTGCGGCCGAAGGCGTCCAGCCGGTCGCGCATGTCGACGGTCCGCACGACCTTGTACGTCGAGGCGTCCGCGATCGTGATGTGGCGGTCGCCCTTCAGCCAGTCCTGGGACGGGCTGTCGAAGTCGTTGTTGACCTCGCCGATCGACATGTTCCAGATGTACCTGCCGCCGCCGGTGAAGATGTTCTCGTGCGGCTTGTCCCCCGTGCGGAACGAGCCGAGCTGCCTGCCGGTGTCGATGTCCAGGACGTGCACGGTGTTGGATGTGGAGGCCGACACGGCGACCCGGGTCCCGTCGGGGGACACGGCCATGTGGTCGGCGCGGAAGCCGGAGACCGGGAAGCGCCATCTGATCGCGCCGGTGGTCAGGTCGATGGACACCACGTCGGCGAAGCTCGGGCGGGAGACGACCATGGCCGTGCCGTCCGGGGTGGCGTACATGTCGTCGACGAACTGGTCGTGACCCTCGCCGGGGCCCTGCCGGATGCCCAGGAAAAAGGCCAGCTTGATGGGGTTGAGGTAGATCTCGGCCAGCCGCCGGGCCTTGTCGGGGATGACGTTGATCCGGCCGATCCTGGCGAACTCCCCGCTCGACTCGATGACGTCCGCGGTGCCGTCCCAGTTGTTGCCGACGAACATCACCTCGCGCAGTCCGCCGGCGGCGCTCGCGGGAGCGGCCGGAACGCCGCAGACGGCGGCGCCCGCGACCGCCACGGCGGCGGCGAGCAGGGATCTGCGCAGGCGTGCGAGGGCCGAAGCGTGCATGTGCTTCCTCCGGGGGGTGGGAGGTGGGCGAGATCGAGCATGGCCGGCCGAAGGGTCCGCGCGCCTTCGGCGCGTGGACTCGCACAAGTCTGAACATTTCGATATTCAGACTGTGTTACTGGATGGTAGGCACGTGTGACCCCCGCCACAAGGCCCAAAATTCATGACAACGGAGCGGAGGACGCGGTGGCGGGCAGGATCACCCCGGCGGCGGGCCGGTACGGCGGCAGGCCGGCGGCCGAACGGCAGGCCGAGCGCCGCACGCGCTTCCTGGAGGCGGGCCTCGACCTGTTCGGCGCCGGGCCCGGCTACCGCGCCACGAGGATCACGGACGTGTGCCGCGCCGCCGGGCTGTCCAGCCGCCAGTTCTACGAGGAGTTCCACACGCTGGAGGACCTGCTGGCCGAGCTGCACCTGTACGTCAACGACGTCGCACAGCAGGCCGTCCTCGGCGTGCTCCCCCAGGTGCGGCACCTTGAGCCCATCGAACGCTGCAGCCGGCTGTTCCGCGCGTACGCCGCCGGAGCCACCGCCGACCCCCGCCACACCCGCATCGCCTTCGTGGAGATCATCGGCGTCAGCCCCCGCCTGGACCGCCAGCGCCTGGACCGCCGGGCCCGCTGGATAGCCTTCCTGTGCGAGCAGCTGGACGACGCCGCGGACCGCGGCGAGATCCCCGCTCGCGACTTCCGCGTCACGGCCGCCGCCTTCATCGGGGCCATCAACGGCCTGATGCACGACTGGGCCGTCGGCTGGGTCGACGCCACCCTCGATCAGATCGTCGACGAGCTCCTGCTCATGCTCCTGGGCCGCCTCCAGGTCCCCGGCGAAGCCGGCCCCGCTTGAGGATCTCCGCGATAAGCAGTGGCGGCCCCTCCACCATCACGTGAGATCCTGCGTCATCCACCCCAAGATCGAGCCAGGCGGTTCGCCACCCCGTCAACGCAGCCGTGGTTCGGCGGCCGGTCCTGGTGGGAGGTGCGGGACGCGCGCGCTTCACCGCGGATCCGGATGGCTGGCTCGCCGCCCTGATCCCCGCCATGCCGTCGCTGACCGCCCGCCCGTAGACGCACACGATTCAGCTGATCCCCGCGCCCGGGGCCTTTCTCAGGTCCGGGTGGGCGGCGGCGCCGTGCTGTCGCGGACGACCAGACGGGTGGGGACGAGGTCGGTGCCCGGCCGCGCGGCTCCGCCCTCGCGGATCTGCCGCAGGACGCCCTGGACGCAGCGCCGGCCGACCTCGGCGAAGTCCTGGTGGACGGTCGTGAGCGGCGGGACGAAACAGGAGGCGTCGGGGATGTCGTCGAAGCCGACCACGCTGACGTCGCCGGGGACCGCCCGGCCCCGCTCGTGGAAGGCCCGCAGCAGGCCGAGGGCCATCTGGTCGTTGGCGGCGAACACCGCCGTGCAGCCGGGTTCCGCGGCGAGCGCCAGCCCGGCGGCGTAGCCGGACTCGGCGGACCAGTCTCCGTGCAGCGGCGGGGGGACCGGCCGCCCGGCCTCCTCCAGGGCCAGCCGCCACGCCTGGGCGCGACGCTGGCTCGCGAAGGACGTCTGCGGGCCGGTGACGTGCCAGACCGTGTCGTGCCCCAGGCCGAGGAGGTGGCGTACGGCGAGCCGGGCGCCCTCGGCCTGGTCGGTGTCGACGACGCTGTAGCGGTCTCCGGCGTCGGAGTCCACCACGACGACGTGGACCCCGGGAGGCAGCGTCACCGTGCCCGCGTCGAGGAGGTGGATCTCGATGATGACGATGACGGCGTCGACGGCCAGCTCGCCCATGCGGGTGAAGGCGCCCAGCACGTTGTCCTGGGTGGGGATGCCGATGGGGATCAGCGTGATCGCGTAACCCTCGGCCGCCGCGTGGGTGGCGATCGCCTCCACGGTGCGGCTGTTTCCGGTCGACGCCAGCCCGAAGAGGATCACGCCGATCGTGTTGAACTGCCCGTACCGCAGCGCCCGGGCCGCGCTGTTGGGCCGGTAGCCCAGCTCCCGCATCGCCGCCAGCACCTGCTCGCGGGTCGCGCCGACGACGCCGGGATGGCCGTTGGCGACCCTGGAGACCGTCTGGGACGAGACACCCGCGAGCCGGGCCACGTCGGCCATCGAGACCCGCTGCTTGCGCCGCCCGCCCGGGATGCCCGAGCCGCCCCGCTGCGCCCCGCCGATCGGCGCCTGCCGGGCCGCGCCGTCCGGATCCATTCCTGTGCCGCTCCCGCCTGCTCGCCCCCGTCGCCGGAGATCGTACGCCGCGATCCGGCCGGATGTGGCCCCGGGCCCTTGACCTTCCATAGGGCCGGTGCCACCATACCGCGACAGAAGTTTACGTAAACATAACCTCGGCGACTCGAGACATCACCCTCCGCGACGATCGGCCCCGACACTCGTTCGCTCCGGATGTTCACGTAAACATGCCGGCACCGTGGACACGTTGCGGAGAGGAGCGAACCGGTGGTCTCGGAAGGGCATTCGGACGTTCGGGGAGGCCGGGCCGCCGGACGCCGGTCATGGGCAGGCTGGCAGTTCGTCGCGCCGTTCATGGCGGTGTTCGCGCTGGTCTTCCTGGCTCCGATCGCGTACTCGCTCTACCTGAGCCTGTTCCGCACCCGGCTGATCGGCGGGACGTCCTTCGTCGGCGCCGACAACTACGTCAGGGTCCTGCGGGACCCGCAGTTCTGGTCGGCGTTCGGGCGCGTCGCGCTCTTCCTGGTCGTCCAGGTGCCGATCATGCTCTTCCTCGCGCTGCTGGTCGCCCTCGCGATCGACAGCGGCAGGTTGTACGGGTCGGCGTTTTTCCGGATCTCGGTGTTCCTGCCGTACGCGGTGCCCGCCGTCGTCGCCACGCTGATGTGGGGTTTCATGTACGGCACCAGGTTCGGCCTCATCGGCAACATCAACGAGGCGTTCGGGCTCTCGCTGCCCGATCCGCTGTCGCCCGATCTGATCCTCGCCTCCGTCGGCAACATCGTGACCTGGGAGTTCGTGGGCTACAACATGCTGATCCTCTACTCGGCGCTGCGGGTGGTGAGCCCTTCTCTGTACGAGGCCGCCGCGCTCGACGGGGCCGGCCAGTTCCGGATCATCTGGGCGATCAAGCTGCCCGCCCTGCGCGGCGCGCTGCTGATCGCCACGATCTTCTCGATCATCGGCAGCTTCCAGCTGTTCAACGAGCCGAGCATCCTCAAGACGATCGTGCCGAACTCGATCATCACGTACTTCACGCCGAACTACTACGCCTACTCGCTGTCCTTCCAAGGTCAGCAGTTCAACTACTCCGCCACCGTGGCCATCGTCATGGGGATCATCACGATGATCGTCGCCTACCTCGTCCAGCTGCGCGGCATGCGGAAGGCGGTGTGAGCCGTGGCGACCTCCACTCCCACCGCCGGCCGTTCGAAGACCATCGCGGCCCGGGGCCCGCTGGTCGTCCGGCGGCGCCGGTCCCCGCGGGGCCGCCGCAGCGCGACGCTGACCGTGCTGACCGCGCTCGTGCTCGTCTACACGCTGCTTCCGCTGGTGTGGCTGGCGATCAACGCCACCAAGACCCAGGAGGGGCTGCTGGGCTCCTTCGGCCTGTGGTTCGCCGGCGACTTCGCCCTGTTCGACAACATCGCCGCGACTTTCGCCTACGGCGACGGCATCTTCGTCCGCTGGCTGCTCAACACCCTGCTGTACGTGGTCGCCGGGGCGGGCGGGGCGACCCTGCTGGCGGCCCTCGGCGGTTACGGACTGGCGAAGTTCGACTTCCCCGGCAGGAAGGCGGTGTTCGCCGTCGTGATCGGGGCGGTGGCGGTGCCCGGCACGGCGCTGGCCGTCCCCACGTTCCTGATGTTCTCGAAGATGGGCCTGACCGACACGCCGTGGGCGATCATCATCCCGTCGCTCGTCTCGCCGTTCGGGCTCTACCTGATGTGGACCTTCGCCACCGACGCCGTGCCGGAGGAGATCCTGGAGTCGGCGCGGGTGGACGGCTCGGGCGAGTTCCGCACCTTCTTCCGGATCAGCCTGCCGCTGCTGGCGCCCGGCCTGGTCACGGTCCTGCTGTTCAACGTGGTCGCCACCTGGAACAACTACTTCCTGCCGCTGATCATGCTGAAGGACCCCGGCTGGTACCCCCTCACCGTCGGGCTGAAGTCGTGGAACCAGCAGGCCCTCACGGCGGGCGGCGAGGCCGTCTTCAACCTCGTGATCACCGGATCGCTGCTCACCATCGTCCCGCTGATCGCGGCGTTCCTGCTGCTCCAGCGCTACTGGCAGTCGGGCCTGGCCGCCGGAAGCGTCAAGGAGTGAACGGCGCAGGACGCATCGGCATGGAACGACCGCCCCCATCGACGTCCGCCTCCCCCGACAACCCAGAAAGGCACACCCCATGGCGATAACCCGCCGTCGCGCCCTCCTGCTGGGCGCGGCCCTGACCGTGTCGCTCACCGCCGGCGCCTGCGGCTCCTCCGATTCCTCCGGCGGCAGCGGCTCCGCGGGCGACGCCGCCGCCCCCGCGGCGTCCGCGGCCGTCTCCGGCGCCGACATCGAGAAGGCCCTCGACACCGGCGGCTCGATCACCGTCTGGGCGTGGGAGCCGACGCTCAAGCAGGTCGTCGAGGACTTCCAGGCGAAGTATCCCAAGGTCAAGGTCAACCTGGTCAACGCCGGCACCGGCAACGACCAGTACACCGCCCTGCAGAACGCGGTCAAGGCCGGCTCCGGGGTTCCGGACGTCGCCCAGGTGGAGTACTACGCCCTGCCGCAGTTCGCCCTCGCCAAGTCGGTCGCCGACCTCGGCGCCCTCGGCGCGGGCACACTGGACGGCACCTTCACCCCCGGCCCGTGGAGCTCGGTGCACGTCGGCGACGGCATCTACGGCCTGCCCATGGACTCCGGCCCGATGGCCCTGTTCTACAACAAGGAGGTCTTCGACAAGTACGACCTCGAGGTGCCCGCCACCTGGGACGAGTTCGCGGCGGCCGCGGAGAAGCTGCACAGGGCGAACCCGAAGGCGTACATCACCAACGACGCGGGCGACGCGGGCTTCACCACCAGCATGATCTGGCAGGCGGGCGGCAAGCCGTACACCGTCGACGGCACCACGGTCGGGATCGACTTCACCGAGCCGGGCACCCGGAAGTTCACCGCCCTTTGGCAGAAGCTGATCGACGGCAAGCTGCTCGCGCCGGTCACCAGCTGGAGCGACGAGTGGTACAAGGGCCTGGGCGACGGCACCATCGCCGGCCTGGTCATCGGCGCGTGGATGCCCGCCAACCTCGAGTCCGGGGTCAAGGCCGGCGAGGGCAAGTGGCAGGTCGCGCCCATGCCGCAGTGGGAGGCCGGCGGCAGGGCCACCGCCGAGAACGGCGGCAGCTCGCTGGCGATCCCCGAGGCCGGCCCGAACAAGGCCCTCGCCTACGCCTTCCTCAAGTACGCCACGGTGGACGAGGGGGTGCGGGCCCGGGTCGACGGCGGCGCCTTCCCCGCCACCACCGCCCAGCTGCAGGACCCGAGGTTCCAGGACAAGGAGTTCCCCTACTTCGGCGGCCAGAAGGTGAACAAGGTGCTCGCCGAGTCCGCCTCCCAGGTCGTCGGCGGCTGGTCCTACCTGCCCTTCCAGGTCTACGCCAACAGCATCTTCAACGACACGGCCGGCAAGGCCTACACCTCCTCCACCACGCTGCAGGACGGCCTGAAGGCCTGGCAGGACGCCTCGCTCACGTACGGCGAGGAGCAGGGCTTCACCATCAAGCAGTAGTCACCGGCGCGATCGCCGCCGCCGTTCCGCGGGGGCACGGCGGCAGGGCGGAAGACCGCGTAACCATCAGTCGAAGGAGACGTTGTGCACTCTGACCACGGCCACCGGTGGCTGCGCTGGCCGTCCGAGCCCGGACGGGCCCGGATGGCGTTCGGCGCCGACTACAACCCGGAGCAGTGGCCTCGCGAGATCTGGGACGAGGACATGCGCGCGATGCGCGCGGCCGGAGTGAACATCGTCTCCTTGGCGATCTTCTCGTGGGCGCGGATCCAGCCCGGCGAGGACGTGTGGGACTTCGACTGGCTCGACGAGGCGATGGACCTGCTGCACGCCAACGGCATCGCGGTCGACCTGGCCACGGCGACGGCGTCGCCGCCGCCGTGGCTGACGGCCGGGCACCCGGAGATCCTCCCGGTGGACCGGCACGGCCACACGGTGTGGCCGGGTGCGCGGCAGCACTGGAGGCCGACCTCGCCCGTCTTCCGCACGCACGCGCTGCGGCTGACCCGGGCCCTCGCCGAGCGCTACGGGGGCCATCCCGCCCTCGCCGCCTGGCACGTCTCGAACGAGCTCGGCTGCCACAACGTCTACGACTTCTCCGACGACGCCGCGGCCGCCTTCCGTGAGTGGCTGCGAGCCAGGTACGGAACGCTCGACGAGCTGAACCGCGCCTGGGCGACCTCGTTCTGGTCCCAGCGTTACAGCGACTGGTCGCAGATCCTGCCGCCGCGCCTGGCGGCCTCCTTCCCCAACCCCACCCAGCAACTGGACTTCACGCGGTTCTCCTCCGACGCGCTGAAGGACCACCTGCGCGCGGAACGGGACATCCTGCGCGAGCTGACCCCGGATGTCCCCGTGACCACGAACTTCATGGTCATGGGAGAGACCAAGGGCATGGACTACGCCGACTGGGCCGGCGAGGTCGACTTCGTCTCCAACGACCACTACCTGCTGACGGGCGCGCAGGCCCGGGACGAGCTGTCCTTCTCGGCGAACCTCACCGGCTCGCTCGCCGGCGGACGGCCATGGTACCTGATGGAACACGCAACCAGCGCGGTCAACTGGCAGCCGGTCAACCTGGCCAAGAGGCCCGGCGGCCTGGCCCGCGACTCCCTCACCCATGTCGCGTACGGCGCCGACGCGGTCTGCTTCTTCCAGTGGCGGCAGTCGGCGGGCGGCGCCGAGAAGTACCACTCGGCGATGGTCCCGCACGCGGGCACCGACAGCGAGGTGTTCCGGTCGGTGGCCGGCCTCGGCGCCACGCTGGCCGCCCTCGCGCCGGTCGCGGGCACCCGGCGCCGCCGCGCTGACGTCGCGATCGTGTTCGACTGGGACTCCTGGTGGGCGAGCGAGCTCGACTCCCACCCCACCTCGCTGCTGCGGTACCGCCAGGAGGCCCTCGACTGGTACACCGCACTCCTCGACGCGGGCGTCCGGGTGGACGTGGTCGACGTGGACGACGACCTCTCCGGCTACCGGCTGCTCGTGGCGCCGATCCTGCACGTCGTGCCCGCCGCCCTGGCCCGGCGGCTGGAGGACTGCGTCGCCTCCGGCGGCCACCTCGTCACCACCTACTTCTCCGGCATCGTGGACGAGCACGATCACGTGTGGCTCGGCGGCTACCCCGGAGCCCTGCGCGACCTGCTCGGCATCCGCATCGAGGAGTTCGGTCCCCTGCCGGACGGTGACTCCGTCGACCTGGACCTCGGCGTGTCCGGCACCCTGTGGACCGACCGGATCGATCTCGCCGGCCCGGCGACCGAGGTCCTCGCGACGTACAAGACCGGGGACCACGCCGGGCGCCCCGCCATCACGACCCGCCGTACGGGCGCGGGCTCGGCGTCGTACGTCTCCACCCGCCTCGGCCCGGAGGGTCTCGGGGCCGTACTCCCCCGTCTGCTGGACACCGCCGAGGTCTCCTCGGAGCTGCCCCCCGAAGCCCGCGGCCTGGTCGACCTGGCCGTCCGCACGGACGGAACCGACGACTACTGGTTCCTGGTCAACCGCACGGACGGGCACGTCGACGTCTCCGCGGTCCCCGGCGACCCGCTCCACGGCCCCGCCCTGGCCACGGACACGACCCTGGCCCCCCGGCAGGTCCGGATCCTCCGCCGCGCCCGCGACCAGCGGGACCGCCGGTGATCGCGACCGGGGTCAGACCTCCCCGACGACGGCGAACACCGCGCGGGCCTCGGCATCGTCCGGCAGGCGCCATCCGGCCGTGATGTGCCCCCGCGCCCCGGCGGCGTCCTGCGCGCCGGGCCGCAGGACCCGGGTCACGCGCATGACCAGCCGCTCCCCCGGCCCGCCGTCCGCGGCGGTGCGCACGACGACGTCGGTGCCGTGCGGTCCGTCGTCCGTGGTCGCCGACAGCATCGAACCCCAGGCGGGACTTCCGGTGACGCTCCTGGTCACGGTGGGATCGGGGGTGTCGCTCTCGTTCTGGTGCTGCGGCTTGGCATCGCCTCGGAACACGGCGAGAAGCTGGGCGAGGAGGACCGGGTCGTGGGTTCCGTCGTAGATCCATCGCCGGCCCAGGACCCCGTGCTCCCCCGTGCCGATGAGGGCGTGCTCGGCTCCCTCCAGCGGCGCCCCCCGGTAGGTGAGCGGGACGTGGTAGGAGACCGGCCGGTCGCCGGCCGCGTCGTTGACCACCATGAACTCCATCCCGACCTCGCCCTCGGGATCGTCGAGCCGGAAGCCGCCGGCCTTCGTCAGCTCCGGCCGGCGCCCCGGCGCCTGGTACCAGGCCCGGCCGGGCAGCCACGACGTGAGCAGCTCCAGCTTGCCGGGCGTCAAAGTGGTGTGATGAATGACAGCCATACCGCGCAGGCCCTCCGTCGGCGTCCCGTCCCCGTGTTCCCCGGCGTCACCGCCCGGGGCCGAACATCGTCTCACAGCGTGCGGCGGCGGTGAGCGAAGACGGCGCGGTCGCGGTCCGCGTCATGCGGCGGGCGTCCGCACCGCCGGTTTCCTGTCCCGCGTCCCCGGGTCACCGGGGCTGCGCGAGCTGGAAATCGGCCGCCTGACGGGTGAACAGGCGGGCGTACCGCCCGCCGAGGGCCATCAGCTCGTCATGCGTGCCTTCCTCGGCTGTCCGGCCGTCGGCGAGGACGACGATGTGGTCGGCGTCGCGCACGGTGTTGAGACGGTGCGAGATGAGAAGGCTCGTACGGCCGCTGCGGTAGCCGCGGAGCCGCTGGTGGACGGCGTATTCGGCCTCGGGGTCGAGTCCCGAGCTGGGCTCGTCGAGGATGAGCAGGTCGGCGGTGTCCGCGCGGAGGAGCGCGCGGGCGAGGGCGACGCGCTGCCACTGTCCGCCGGACAGCAGCACGCCCTGGCCGGGGTCCCCGTCCTGTTCGGCGGCGAAGAAGCGGGACAGGAGGGTGTCGTAGCCGCGGGGAAGCCGTGCCAGTGTGTCGTGGACGTCCGCCCGGCGGGCCGCCTCGTGGATCCGTTCCGGCCG
The DNA here is from genome assembly GCF_039649665.1 of Microbispora sp. ZYX-F-249. Classification (NCBI taxonomy): domain Bacteria; kingdom Bacillati; phylum Actinomycetota; class Actinomycetes; order Streptosporangiales; family Streptosporangiaceae; genus Microbispora; species Microbispora maris. The sequence goes on from NZ_JBDJAW010000042.1 coordinate 50,794, forward strand.
GTCGAGGGAGCCTATGTCGCCGACCGCGACGTTCTCGGCCGCGGTCAGGTCGTAGGCCATGTAGTCCTGGAACACCGCTCCGATCCGGCGGCGCAGGTCGTCGACACGCAGGTCGCGCAGGTCGGTGCCGTCCCAGCGGACGCTGCCGCGCCCGGGGTCGTACAGGCGGCACAGAAGCTTGACGATCGTGCTCTTGCCCGCGCCGTTGAGGCCGACCAGGGCCACGCTCCGCCCGTACGGGATGGTCAGGTTCAGGCCGCGGAGCACCCAGGGATGGCCGGGGTCGTACCGGAACCAGACGTCGCGGAGCTCGACGCCGTGCCGCAGCGGTGTCACGTCGCCGCCGGCGACGGGTTCGGGCAGGTCGGGGCCGACGGCGACGACGTGGGCGTAGTGGCCGGCCAGGACGAGCGCCTCGTTCAGCTGGGCCAGTTGCGTCACCACGCCGGACAGGGACGACTGCGTGCCCGCCACGGCCGCGGTGAGGACGGCCAGGTCGCCGATGCCGGCCCCGCCCGCCTCGATCCGGGCGACCAGCACGATCAGCGCGGCGCCCGCGATGACCGCGCTGAGCGCGGTCATCGCCCCGTTGTAGCGGACGGCGGTCAGGTCCACCCGGCGCTCCGCCCGCTGCGCGGCGCCCAGTTCGCCCAGCATGCGTCCGCGCAGGAAGCCGCCGATCCCGAACAGCCGGATCTCCTTGGCGGCCTGCTGGTCGAGCATCAGCAGCTGGTAGAACACCCGGCGGCGATCCGCGGGTGCCGTCTCCCAGAGCAGGCGTGCGCGGTGACGGCTGAGCCGGAGCTGGATGACCAGTTCGGGCACGGCGGCGGCGGCCACGACGGCGGCCAGGACCGGGCTGAGCGTGGCGAGCGCGCCGAGGAGCCCGGCGATGGTGATACCGCCGCGCACCACCCCGAGCGCCGACTCGGTGACGAGCTGCGGGGTGGTCTGGGCGGACTGCTGGGCCATCTGGAGCCGGTCGTGGAACCCCGGGTTCTCCAGCCTGGTCAGCCCCTGCATGCGGCACACCGCGGTGAACAGTTCGTCGCTGGTGTTCCACGCGATGCGGCGCCGCTGTTCTGCCTGGGCGTACCCGGACAGGTGAGGCAGCAGCGCGGTCAGGGCCCCGAGCACGGCCAGCACGGCGGCCGGCAGTGCCGTCGACGGACCCGGCCCGCTGGTCAGGCGGTCGATCAGGACCTTGGTGAGCCACGCGATCGCGACGGGGAGGGCGCCGTTCAGGACCGCCACGGCGAGCTGGGACAGGGCGAGCGCCGGCCCGCCCCGCCAGACGAGCCCCAGGGTGAGCCGCAGCGGCCCGAGTCGTGACCTCACCCCGGTCAGGCCCGGGACGGCGCGGCCGGCAGCCGCTCCGGCTCATGACCGCGGGCGTCGACGGTGGTGTCCGGGCCGACGAGGAAGAACGAGGGGAAACCCGCGATCGCGAACGCGGTCGAAATCGCTCCTCCCTCGCTCTCCACCACCACGCTCACCTCGTCCGCCAGCGCGGCGAGCAGGTTCGCGGGGTCCTCACCGTGGACGACGACCACCGCCAGGGTCCGTACGCCGTCGGCGGCGGCGTCGCGGGCGGCCGCGACGAAGGCGGGCGCCTTGGGCAGGCAGTGCCGGCAGTCGGTGCTGAAGAACCCGACGAGGGTGCGCTCGCCGGCGAAGTCGGCCGAGCCGACCTTCGCGTCCGCGACCGTGACCGCGGAGAAGGGGGGAACCTCGGCGCCCACGGCGAGTCCGAGCTCGGGAACTTCCCCGCCGAGGGACGACTCCTTGCCGAGCGTTCGCAGTTTCCGGATGATCGCCGTGGTGAGGAGCAGGTTCACCAGGACGAGCCCGCCGAGGAGGACGACGGCGGCGACCAGGACGGCCATGGGGCGTTCCCTTCTGTAGGGGGCGGGCGCTACGGGGTCAGCGGACGAGGTGGACCAGGTCGTCGAGGAGCACGACGGCGCCGACGGCGACCGAGGCCCCGAGCAGGCAGAGCGCGGCGGCGGGCGGCGCGACGGGCGTCCCGTCCGCCGCGGACGTCATGACGGCTCCGGCGACGGCGCAAGCGACGAGCACGGCGTTGCGGGCCACGTGCCGGCGGCCGATCGGCTCGTCCGAGCCGCCGAAGCATCGGCACGGTCCGGTCGTTCCCCGCCGCAGCGCCGTCATCAGGACCACGGCGAACCCGAGGAGCAGGCCTCCCGCGAGCAGGAGGCCCGCCCTGCCGTCGCCGTCGAGGCCGGGCGCCGCCAGCATGACGACGGTCCCGGCCTCCACGGTGACGACGACCACGGCGGCGGGCGCCCCGAGAGGCACGGGAAGGCCGCCGAGTCGCCGTACCGCCATGGTGAATTCACCGAAAGCCCGCCGCGTCCGCAGCTTCGTCAGGACGGAGACCAGGGAGACCCCCGTCAGCACGAGCCGCAGAGTCAACACGGCATAGACCATGGATCTGTTGCCTGCCTCAGCAACGACCGAGGTTCGTCCAGGGGCCGGAGCAGCTGCCATAGCTGCCGTACTTCACGCAGATGCTGCCGGTCGGGTTGGGGTAGCAGTTCTTGACGCAGTAGTTGCCCTGCCAGCCGACGTAGTAGCAGGTGTCGGCCCGGGCCTCGGCGCCGGGGAGGAGCCTTTCGAGCAGCCGGTCTCCCAGGCGGTGCAGAGTGCGGATCATGCGATGTCCCTTCGCTGGGTTCGGGCGTGGTAGGCCGCCCGCTCTGCGAGGATGCGCGGCGCCGCCTGCGCCGTGGTTGCGGCCGGTTGCGCGATGGGCCGCAGGCGTCGCGCTACCGCGGCGCTACCGGATCCGTCGAGAATCGCGATCGCCCAACGAGGCCGAAGGGGGATCATGCGATATCTCGTCATTCTGCTGTCGCTGGCCGCGGCGGCGGGGATCGCCGCGGCCCGGCGCCGCTTCGTCGTCGTACGGGTGGCCGGGACGAGCATGGTTCCGACGTACCAGCCCGGAGATCGGGTGCTCATCCGGCGGGGCCGGCGGGCCGTCCTGCGGCGCGGCCAGGTGGTGGTCTTCCGGCGCCGCCCGCCGGACAGCACGGGCCGGCCGGCCCGACTGCGCGACACGGAGTGGCTGATCAAGCGGATCGCCGCGATGCCGGGCGACGCGGTGCCCGACCGGGTCACCGCCGGTACGCGTGCCGCGCCGGGCGACGTGGTCCCGGCCGACCGGCTGGTGGTTCTCGGCGACGGCCCCAACAGCAGTGACTCCCGGCACTGGGGTTACCTGCCGGTGAGCGAGGTACTGGGCGTCGTGGTCCGCAGATTGTCCTGAAACACCTGTTCGCGGCCCCGGCCGCGAGCGGAACCCGGGGAACCCGGGGACGGTCGACGACAGACGCACGGGACACCTCGCTAGCTCCCGCCGTCGCGGCGCCGGCCTGAGACGCGAGTGGTCCACGTCGCGGCCGGCGAGTCCCCGTCCGCGAGCAGGACGGCGGTCGCGGCGGCCTCGGCGGTGTTGCCGAGCCGCCGGAACAGCCGGTGGGCCGCCGCCCAGGACCGTACGGCCGCCTCCTGGTCGCCGCGGTCGCGCTGGGCCCGGCCGAGGGACCGCAGCGCGAGAGCCTGCTCGTGGAGGTCGTGCAGTCCCCGCGTGATGCGCACCGCCTCGGTGAGCGCGCGGACCGCCTCGTCCACCCGGCCGCCGAGCCGGTGGGACTCGCCCAGGACGCGGAGCGCGCCGGCCCGTCCCGACGGGACCGCGTACTCGTCGAACACGGGCATCACCTGTGCGATGAGCCGCGCCGGGTCCCGGCGCCCGAACCGCAGGGACAGGTCGCCGAGGGCGAGCAGGAGGCACGCCTCGAGCAGCCGCTCGTGCCGCCCCCGGCAGATCCGCAGGCCCTCCCCCAGCTGCCGGGAGACGTACGGCAGCGCGGCGTGGTCGCGGCAGGCGGCGGCCACCTCCCGCAGGGCGAGGGCCCTGGCCCCGAGGCTGTTCCCGCGGATCGCCAGGCGGAGCGCGTGGTCCGCGCAGGCGGCCGCGTCCCCGTGCAGCCCCTGTTCCCGGTCCGCGACGGCGCGCAGGGACCACAGACGGCTCAGGGCGGGCTCGTCGCCGATCTCCTCGGCCATGGCCATGGCCTCGTCCGCCGCCGCGCGGGCCTGGTCGGGGTCGCCCGCGCGGCGCAGCGCGAAGGCCCGCAGGCACAGCAGGTCGAGCGCGCCGTGCCGTTCCCCCGCCGCGAGGAACACCGCGAGTGCCGCCTCGATCGCCTCCGGGTCGACGCCGCGCCGCACGTCCACCCCGATCAGGCGCAGATGGCCGAGGCCGCGCGTCATCACCGCCTCCCCCCACTGGTCGCCGCCCACCTGGCACGCCCGCAGCGCCAGCTCGTGCGAGGACGACCAGTCCCGGTAGTGGCCGCGGAAGGCGTAGTAGCCGGCCGCGCGGGCGGACAGTTCCCAGGCCGCCTCGCTCATCCCGAGCCGGCATGCCTGCGCCACCCCCGCCAGCGGGGTCTCCCGCTCGCTGTCGAACCAGGCCGCCGCGTCACCTACCAGCGCTCTGGTGGTGGCGGGGTCGGCGTACCACCGGGGGGCCGCGCCGCGGATGGCGGAGACCGGCTGCTCCGGCAGGCCGCCTCCCGCCGCCTCGGCCAGCGCGAGCAGCGCGCCGAGAACGCGGGCGATCGCCTTGTCCCGTTCGACGGCGGTCTCCTCCAGCTCCGCGCGTTCCCGCGCGAAGAGCCGTACGAGGCCGGGGAACCGGTAGCGGAACCGCCCGGTCCCGTCGCCGCCCGCGCAGCTCAGGAGCTGGGCCTCGACGAGCAGGTCGGCGTACGTCTCGGCGTCGCGCACCGGCACGTCGAGGGCCGCCGCGAGCATCCAGGCGGCGAAGCCGGTGACGTCGAGCAGGCCGAGCATCCGCAGCGCCCGCCGGGCGGTCTCGTCGAGCCTGTCGTAGTCGGCGGCCAGCCCGGCCCGCACCGACAGGTCGCCGACGGCGAGCTCGTCCAGGCGCCGCCGCTCTCCCCGCAGGCGATCGGCCAGGTGCCCGAGGTGCCAGTGCTCGCGCAGCGCCAGTTTCGCCCCGGCTATCCGTATCGCCAAAGGCAGGTGACCGCAGAGCCGGACGATCTCGGCCGCGACCGCGGGCCGCGCCGCCACCCGGTCCGGCCCGGCGATGCGCGCGAGCAGCTCGGACGCGCATGCCGGGTCGAGCGGGCCGACGCGTACGGCGCGGGCGCTCAGCCCCGCCAGGGCGCGCCTGCTCGTCACCAGCACGGCGCAGCCCGGGCCGCCCGGCAGGAGCGGCCTGACCTGCTCCTCACCCGCGGCGTCGTCCAGCACGACCAGCACGCGGCGATCGGCCAGAAGGGTGCGGAACAGCTCGCCGCGCTCCTCGGTCCCGTCCGGCACCGCCCGCGCGTCCGCGCCGAGGGCGGCCAGGAACCGCGCCAGCACCTCGGCGGGTTCGGCCGGTCGGGGGCCGGTCCCGCGCAGGTCGGCGTGCAGCCGTCCGTCGGGGAACGTCTCCCGCAGGCGGTGCGCGACGTGGACGGCGAGCGTCGTCTTGCCGGTGCCCGCCCCGCCGTACAGCGTCACGACCGGCGTCGCGGACGACCGCCCGCCTCCGCCGGTGAGCCACAGCCGCAGTGACTCCACCGTCTCCCGGCGGCCGGTGAAGTCGGCGATGTCCGGTGGCAGAGGGCACGGCACGGTCGCCGCGGGCCCCGCCCGCCCCTCGTCCGCCCGGCCCTCCGCGTCGCTGCCGGCGCCGTCACCGCCGCCGGTGTGCAGGGGACACGCGCCGTGCTCGTCCGCCCGGGCCGTTCCCTCCGCCCCGAGGATCTCGTCGATGATCGGGCCGGTCGCCTCGTCCCGCAGGACCGCCTCGTGAGCCCGCCGCAGCAACCGGCCGGGTTCCACGCCGAGCTCCTCGCCGAGCACGGTCCGCGTCCGCTGGTAGACCTCCAGCGCCTCGGCCTGGCGTCCGGCCCGGCTCAGGGCCAGCATCAGGCAGGCGTGCAGCCGCTCCCGGTACGGATGCAGCCGGGCCGTCTCGGTCAGGCCGGTCACCAGCTCCGCGTGCCGGCCGCGGGCCAGATCGACGACGGCCAGCTCCTCACAGGTCAGCAGCCGCTCCTCCTCCAGCCGCCTGGCCTCGTCGGCCACCTGTGCCACGTCCCCGGCGTCGGCGAAGGCGGTGCCCCGCCACAGACCGAGCGCACGCTCGAACAGCATGCCCGCCGTCGTCAGATCGGCGTTCCTCCTGGCGGCCCGCCCCGCCGTCGTCAGCTCCCGGAAGCGCAACGCGTCCAGCTCCGGCGGCAGTACGGCGACCGCGTAGCCGCCGGTCCCGTGGACGACGCGGTCGCGCTCCCCCATCGCCCGCCTCAGCCGCAGCACGTATATCTGCAGGGTCTTGTGCGCGCTGCGCGGTGGCGTGCTCCCCCACAGGGCCTCGATCAGCGCCGGCACCGGCACCGGGCTGCCCGGCGTGCACAGCAGGGTCGCCAGCAGGCGCCGCAGCATCGTCGGGCCCAGCGGAACCTGCGTGCCGTCGCGCCTCATCCGCAGCGGCCCGAGAACGTCGAACTCGAACACCGTCACCCCCGCGAGGCCGGTCACCCCGGCGAGCCTCCGATGGGCCGGGGTGCCCGCCGCCTCCTCCCCCGGCCAGGCCCTGCCCTGGCGCTCCCCGTCGCATGGTCGCCTTCTGCGGGCTCTGCCGAGCCTCGAAGAGGCCGGTATACGCGAGGTATAGGCCCTGGTGACGACCTTGGCGGCAGCGTCCCTCACCGGTCACGGCCAGCGGCGCCGCCCGTGACCGCCGGGCGGAGGCTCAGCTCGCGGTCAGTTTGCGGACCGGCGACTTGCACGACCGGCGCTGCGCGGGCGCCTGCGAGTCGAAGCGGACGTGCCAGTCGCCCGTGGACGGCACCTTCTTCCGCAGCGTGAACCCGCCGTTCGACCCCGTCGTCGCGGACCCCTGTACGGCGCCGGCGCCCGAGCCCGCGGGGTCGAACCAGAGCCGGACGCGCTGCTGGGGCAGCGGGTCCCACCGGGCGGGCCGGCCGGCGGGCTCCACCCGGACGAGCAGCGTGCCGGTGTGGGTCGCCTTCCTGCCCGGCCTGCCGCTCTTGGGTTTCGCCGAATAGGTGATCCTGGTCCGGGCCCCGGCGGATCGCACCGTCGAACGGACCTCGGCGCTCCTGGTGGAGGTCACGCGCGCACCGTCCTCGGCGGACACGCGGAACTCCGCCGACCAGAAGCCGGATTCGGCCGCCGTCACCGTGGCGTCGAACCGGCCCGACCTGCCGGTGACGACCCGCGCCACCTCCCTGCGGGCGAGCATGTCGTCGGCCCGGAACAGCAGGGCGACCGTCCGTTCGGGCAGACCGCCCCAGTCGTCCTCGCCGGTCGTCGCCTCCAGGCGGCCGGAGACGGTCAGCGGGCTCCCCTCGTCGACCGGGTCGGGGGACAGTTCGAGGCCCTCGATCCTCGACCGCCGCGGCTTCTCCTCGGCGTGGACCTCGAACTCCCGCTCCTCGACGGCGTCGCCGGCCGCGACCGCGACACGCCAGCGGCCCGCCGCCGCGTCCCGGCCGAACACGTGCCCGGCCCGCCACCGCTCCTCGAAGGGGGTGCGCTCCACGCACTCGAAGCGCAGCCGCGTACGGGACTCGTCCGGGGCCGTCAGCTCGCCCCTGACCTCCGCGGCCGGGCCGCTGGTGACCACCTCGACGGTCACCTCGGCCGTGTCCTCACCGCCGATCGGGACGGGGTCGGGGTCCACCTCGACCGACTCGATCTCCACGAGGGCGTCGCCGAGGGCGGGCCGTCGCGCGAGGCGCGCGAGCAGGTGACGGATGATCCTCATATCCCTCAGCACACCTTCCGGTAGGGCGCCTCCGGCACGAGGCGCCGCCAGTCGTCTTCTCCCAGGGGGCCGCCCGCCCGCGCGCAGGCCTCCGCCGCGGCGCGTTCCGGGTCGACCGTGTAGCGCCGCAGCGTCCCGTCCCTCCCCGCGCTGTAGAGGTACCGCCCGTCGACGCCGAAGGCGAGCGCGAGCACCGGGCCGGCGTGGACGGCGTACGGCTGGCCGAGCGGCGACCGGGAGACGGCGTCCCACAGGCGGACCTCCCCGCTCGTGCCCCCGGTGGCGATCAGCCGCCCGCCGGGCGCGTACGCGAGCGCCACGACGTCGTCGAACCGGCCCTTCTCCGGAGCGAGCGTCCCCGTCCGCCGCAGCGTGCGCGCGTCCCACAGGCCCACGCCCGCCTCGTGGAAGCCGGTGGCGATCGTCGATCCGTCCGGGCTGAAGGCGATCGACCGCACGCCGTCGAGCACCGGCCCGAAGGGACGGCCGGTGACCGTGCCGGCGGTCAGGTCCACCAGGGCGGCGTCCCGCCCGCCGATCGCGATAACCCGGCCGCCCGGACCGGCCGCCATGACGTCCCATCCGGTCCTGCGCGGTACGGGAATCTCCACGCCGCGGGACAGGTCCCACACCCGGACGGGCCCGTACTCCCCGGCGACGGGCGCCACGGCGAGGACGTGGCCTCCGGCGGCCAGCCCGCCCACGGACGCGGCCCCCGCGATCGCGACACGGCGGAGCAGGCGGCCGTCCGGCACGTTCCACAGGCTCACCGTCGCGGCGTCGCCCGAGGCTCGCGTGCCGTCCGGGCGGGGCGCGGAGGCGAGCGTGCGGCCGTCGGGAGCGAAGGCGAGCGCCCCGGCCGGGACGCCGCCGAGGGACGGGCCCAGGCGGGCGCCCGTGGCCGGGTCCCACAGCAGCGGTCCCGTGCCGTCCGGCGCGACGGCGAGCGTCCCTGCGCCCGGTGCGAAGGCCGCGGCGGCGGCCGAGGGAGCGACCGCCGTCGAACGGGAGGCCGCCGCCGCGTCCACCGTGGCGACCCGGCCGCCGCTGAGCAGGTAGCGCAGGACCGGACCGCCCGCCGCGCCCGTCGCGACCCTGATGTCCGGCATGCCGGTGGTGTCCTCCGGCGTGGAGTAGGCCAGCAGGCCACCGCGGTCCGCGCTCCACAGGCCGACGCCGGTGCGGTCGAAGGTCAGGACGAGGCGGCCGCCGTCGCCGTACGCGAGCCAGACGGCGGAGGCGCCCGCCAGGACGGGGCCGCGGCGGCGGCCGGTGGTCAGGTCCCAGAAGCGCACGTCCTCGCCGCGGCCGACCGCGAGGGTGCGGCCGTCGGGGCTGAACGCGACGGCGTCGGCACGCCCGCCGGCGGGGGCGGGAAGCCTGCGCGCCCGGCCGGAGCGCCCGGCCGCCGGCTCGTACAGGCGGAACCTGCCGTCGTCCAGCAGCACGGCGGCGTGCCGTGCGGAGACCACGACGCCCTCCACCCGCTCGTCGCGCACGTCCAGCAGCCCGACGCCGCCGATGACGTCCCAGACCTGACCCCGATGGCCGGGCGTGAGCACGGCGAGACGCCTGCCGTCCGGGTCGAAGGCCATCTCCAGCGCGCCGTTCCCGAACGGCGGCCCGAGCGGGCGGCCGCTGCCCAGGTCCCACACGCGCAGCGCGCCGCCGTCGGAGACCGCGAGGCGGCGGCCGTCGGGGCTGAGCGCGACGGCGCCGGGGGCGGGCCCGATGCCCTGCGCGCCCCCGGCCACGCGGTGCGCGGCCACCTCCCACAGGACCACCCGGCCGGCGTCGGCGACCGCGAGCAGGCGGCCGTCCCCGCTCAGGTCGAACCGGGCGCCGGCGGTGACGGGCGGCGGCGAATCGATCCGCCGCAGGGGCTGGGCGAGCGAGCTGTAGAGGGCGGCCCGGGCCTCGGGCACCCCGGCCAGCCGCCACGCGGCCACGCTCAGCGCCATCGCCCGCGCGGGATCGGACGAGCGCGAGGTCTCGGCCAGGGCCGCGAGCCGCCGGGCGACGGCAACGTCCCGCTGCCGCTCGGCGGACGACTTCTGGTCGAGCGCCAGCCCGGCCGAGGCCGCCGCGACCACCACGAGCACGGCGAGCGCGGCGGTGAGGCGGCGCCGCCGCCGGGCGCGGACCCGGGCGAGCGCCCGGGACTCGTCGAGGAACGCCTTTTCCAGCGTGTTCAGCGTGACGTGGTGGCGCGTGGTGGCCGCCCAGCCGAGCGCGGTCTCCAGCGCCGTCCCCTGGTAGAGGTCGCCGGGACGCCGGCCGTGCAGGTCCCACAGGCGGGCGGCCTCGGTCAGGGGCCGCTGCACGCGCAGGCCCGCGCGGTCCGCGTCGACCCACCCGTGCAACCGCGGCCAGGCCCGCAGCAGCGCGGCGGCGGCGAGGGCGACCGTCTCGCCGTCCCGGACGACGAGATCGGCGCGGGCGAAGCCGGACAGCACCCGGGCGGCGGTCTCCCGGTCGACCACGCCGTCGAGGAGCTCGTCCTCCGGCACCCGCCGGGGCAGGTCGTCGCCGCCCTCCCCCGGCGCGACCATCCGCAGCATGATCCGCGGCACCAGCGCCTGGTCCGCCGGGGCGAGCGCGCCGTACGCCTCCTCCGCCACGGCAGCGAGCGAGGGTGGCGCGAGGGCCCGGGCCGGCCCGGTGCTTCCGGCCCCACGGGTGCCCTCGGCCGTACGGGTGCCCTCCGCGAGCAGCGCCTCGCCCCGGCCGTACGGCGACCGACGGCCGAGCAGCGCCGCGAGGAGGACCTCCGCGTCGGGCCTGGCCTCCGGGTTCTTGTCCAGGGCCCGGGCCACCAGCCCGCGCAGCGGCTCCCGCAGCGCCGTCAGGTCCGGTTCGGCGGCCAGGATGCGGTGCAGCAGGGCCGCGACCCCGGTCAGCGCCTGCCCCGGCGGGCCGGCAGCGGCGCCGGGTGCCGGCAGCGGCGTGGTCTCCCCGGCGAACGGCTCCCGGCCGGTGGCGGCGAACAGCGTCACCGCTCCCCAGGCCCAGATGTCGACGGCGGGGCCCGCCCGGGCCCCGACCACGATCTCCGGGGCCATGAAGGCCGGTGTGCCGGCGACGTGCCCCGTCGTCGTCAGCGACATGTCGGCGGTCCTGGCGATGCCGAAGTCGATGACCCGCGGGCCGTCCGGGCCGATCAGCACGTTGTCCGGTTTGAGGTCGCGGTGGATCACCGACGCCTCGTGGATCGCGGCCAGCGCCGTCGCGATGCCCGTGGCGAGGCGGTGCAGCTCCTCCGGCCCGTACGGCCCGTTCCGCGCGACCGTCGCGCGCAGGCTGGGCCCGGCGACGAACTCGCTCACGATGTAGGGCCGGGGGCCCTCCAGGTCGGCGAAGATGACCCGGGCCGTGCAGAACGGCGCGACCCGGCGCGCGGCGGCGACCTCCTTGACGAACCGCGCCCGCGCCTGCTCGTGCTCCTCCCCGCCCGCCGGGCGCAGGACCTTGACGGCGACCCGCTGCCCGGCCTCGTCGTACGCCTCGTAGACGACGCCCTGCCCGCCCTCGCCCAGGCGGCCGGCGAGCCAGTAGCCGCCGACCCTGCGCGGGTCGCCGGGGAGCAGGACGGTCGCCATCCGGACCTCCCGCCAGCCGCGGACCGTTTGCCCCGATCGTGCTACGGGCGCCCGCCGCCGCCAAGACCGGACGGGTGATCGGTACCTCGTCCTCGGACGGCCGGCCGCCTCACCTGCGTCGGTGATGCGCGAGCAGCCGGGTGAGCAGGCGGGTCAGAGTCTGCCTGTCCTCGGCCGCAAGCGGTTCGAGCAGGTCGTCCTGCACCCTGTCCAGCGCCCGGTCCATCCGTCGCAACTGCTCGTCACCGGCCGCGGTGAGCGCCACGATGTTGCGCCTGCGGTCGTCCGGGTCCGGGGTCCGCTCGACGAAACCCTGCTCGCCCAGCTGATTGATCGCCGCCACCACGTCGCTGCGGTCCATGTTGCACCGGCGGCCGAGCTCGGCCTGACTGGCCGCTCCGAACTCGTGCAGCGCGGCCAGGATCCGGTAGTGGTACCCGCGCGCGCCCACCTCGCCGAAGCCGTCGGACGCCAGCCGGTGGGCGTGCACCGCCAGCTGGGTGAGCAGCCAGCTGGGCTTGGCGGTCAGGCGTTCCGGTGTCTCCTCCACGCCGGCCAGCCTACATTGTTGGCGCCGCCAATGAATCCCTATATGGTTGGCCCTGCCAACGTTGGCAGGGCCAACAAGTTGGGCCAGACAGTGGCATCCGGACAGCGCCGGACGAATCCCCCTGGAGTAAGAAGCATGATCAAGCCGTTCCGCATCGACATCCCCCAGGCCGACCTCGACGACCTGCGAGACCGGCTCTCCCGCACCCGCTGGCCGAACGAGGTCGCCGACGCCGGGTGGGACTACGGCTTCCCGCTGGCGCGGCTCAGGGAACTGGCCGAACACTGGCGCACCGGCTACGACTGGCGCGAGCACGAGGCCCGGCTCAACGAGCTGCCGCACTTCATCACCGAGATCGACGGCCAGAGCATCCACTTCGTCCACGTCCGGTCGCCGAAACCGGACGCGCTCGCGCTGATCCTCACGCACGGCTGGCCCGGCTCGTTCCTGGAGTTCCTCGACGTCGTCGAGCCGCTGTCGCGCGACTTCCACCTGGTGATCCCGTCCATCCCGGGGTACGGCTTCTCCGGGCCGACCCACGAGCGCGGCTGGGACATCGTCCGGGTGGCGCGGGCCTGGGCCGAACTGATGCGCCGTCTCGGGTACGAGCGCTACGGCGCGCAGGGCGGCGACTTCGGCGCGGGCATCTCCCTGGCGCTCGGCGCGGTGGCGCCCGGGCAGGTCACCGGGGTGCACGTCAACTACCTGCCGACCCGGCCGGACCCGGACGCCGGCGTCGAACTGTCCGAGACGGAGGAAGCCCGGCTGGACAAGGTGCGGAAGCTGATGGCCCATCGCCCGCCGTACCAGGCCCTGCAGGCCACCACCCCGCAGACCATCGGCTACGCGCTGACCGACTCGCCGGTCGGCCAGCTGGCCTGGATCGCCGAGCGCTTCGCGCAGTGGACCGACCCTCGCTCGCCGGTCAGCGACGAGCGGGTGCTCACCGACGTCTCGCTGTACTGGCTCACCGCCACCGCGGCCTCCTCGGCGCGGCTGCACCGCGAGGCCCCGCGGCGGACCGAGCCGTGCCCGGTGCCGGTCGGCGTTGCGGTGTTCGCGCACGACATCACGCAGTCGGTGCGGCCGCTGGCCGAGCGGCTGTACGACATCAGGCACTGGTCGGAGTTCGAGCGCGGCGGCCACTTCGCCGCGATGGAGGTGCCGGACCTGTTCGCCGAGGACGTCCGCGACTTCTTCCTCACCCGCGTCGCCCCGGCCGCGGCACGCCGGGGCGACGGGCAGTAGGGACCGCCGGATCGAGCCGCACCCGCCCGGCCGCGCGGGCGGCGTTGTCACCCGGCCATGCGGGCAGCCGTCTCGACGAGCCGGTTGGCGTAGCCCCACTCGTTGTCGTACCAGCCGAAGACCTTGACCAGCTCGCCGTCCGCCTGGGTGAGCGCGGAGTCGAACACGCAGGACGCGGGGTCGCCCACGATGTCGCGGGACACGATCGGGTCGGTGCTGTAGCGCAGCACGCCCTTCAGTTCCCGGTCGGCGGCGTCGGCGAAGGCCCGGTTGACCTCCTCCACCCCGGCCGGGCGGGACAGCACCACGGCGAGGTCGGTGAGCGAGCCGTCCTCGACCGGGACGCGCAGCGCGACGCCGTCCAGCCGGCCCGCGAGCTCGGGCAGCACCTCGCCGACCATCCGAGCGGCCCCGGTCGTGGTCGGGACGATGTTCACGGCGGCCGAGCGGGCCCTGCGGGGGTCCTTGTGCGGGGCGTCCAGCAGCCGCTGGTCGCCGGTGTAGGCGTGCACGGTCGTCATGAAGCCGTGGACGACGCCGAAGTTCTCGTGCAGCACCTTCACCATCGGGGCCACGCAGTTGGTGGTGCAGGAGGCCATCGAGACGATCTCGTGGCGACGGGGGTCGTACGCCGCGTCGTTGACGCCGGGGACGATCGTGACGTCCACGCTCTTGCCGGGCGCGGAGACGAGCACCCGGCGGGCACCGCCCTTGAGATGGCGGGCCGCGTCGTCCCGGGTGCGGAACCTGCCGGTGGCCTCGATCACCAGGTCGGCGCCGTAGGCGGCCCAGTCGATGTGCGCCGGGTCGCTGTGCGCGGTGACCGGGATGCTGCGGCCGTCGACGTCGATGGAGGAGGCACCCACGGTCACCGGAACGCCGAGGGGACCGTGCGTGGAGTCGAACCTGAGCAGATGGGCGAGCGTCGCCGCGTCGGCGAGGTCGTTGATCGCGACGACCTCGATGCCCATGGGCAGCGCGCGGCGCAGCACGGCCCTGCCGATCCTGCCGAATCCGTTGATGCCGATTCTCATGGTGATCCTCCTCAGCACTGGCTGTGCCGCAATCGTCCGTCCCGGCCGGAAGCGGTCGTAGGGGCCTAAGTGCCGCGGGCAGAGGCGTAACTGCCTCAACACGGGGGTCTTCCGCCTCTCCGCCCGCGCGAAGTGACGGCGGTGGGATGGAGGGGCTGTCAGGAGGAGGAAGAGATGCGTGTGAAGGTCGCCGAGGTCATGGCCCGCGACATCCCGGTGGTGGAGGGCGGCACGCCGTTCAAGACGGTCGCCCAGGCGCTGATCGCGGCGGACGTCGGAGCCGTGCCCGTGGTGGACGCCCAGGGCCGGGTCATGGGCGTCGTCACGGACGCGGACCTGCTGCTCAAGGAGGAGTTCAAGGACCAGTACGCCCACGAGGGCTACCGGCCGCCGCTGCGGGCCCGGCTGCGCCACCTGTTCGGCCGGGAAGGCCGCGGCGGGCGCGCGAAGTCGCGCGGCGACACCGCCGCCGAGCTGATGACCTCGCCCGCCGTCACGATCGGCCCGGGAACGGCGGTGGTGTTCGCCATCCGGCTCATGGACGAGCACGGCGTCGCGCACCTGCCGGTCGTCGGGACCGACGGCGCCCTGGAGGGGATGGTCGGCCGGCACGACCTGCTGCGGGTCTTCACCCGCCCGGACGCCGACATCGCTCGCGAGATCACGACGGACATCTTCGGCCGGTCCCTCTTCCGGGACATGAGCATGGTCGACGTGGCGGTCGAGCAGGGCGTGGTGACGCTGGCCGGCCGGCTGCGCTGGCGCAGCGACGCCCTGACGGCCGCCCGGCTGGCGCGCGGGGTCAACGGCGTCGTCGACGTGGTCGACCGGCTGGAGTGGGACGAGGACGACACCCACACCTGGCGCCACCGCTGACAACGTCCCTGCCCGGCGCCCGCTGCCCGGCGCCGGCCCCGCGCTCAGCCGCCCGCGCGAGGAGAACCTCCCGGGCCGAAAGTCCCACGATCATGGGGACTTCGGGCGGCCGGAGGATGCCGTACGGCTCCTGTGGCAGGGCCGGTGATCGCGGTTTGCTTGACGTGTCAAAGAGAGACGAAAAAGTGGAAAGGGGCCGGTCATGGCCACCATCGAGAGGCGCAACCAGAGGACTCACCTCAACA
>NZ_JBDJAW010000043.1 GCF_039649665.1 Microbispora sp. ZYX-F-249
CGCCTGCCAGTTCCACAACCGCGACCGCTACCACAACCCCGACCGCTACACCCGCCAAAGGGTCGGCACAGACCGCTGGGCCTTCACCTACCACCCGGCCCGCCCAGCCCGGACCAGGCGGCTGCGAACCTGACATGTAGCGGAGGACACGGATCAGGGCCGGCGAATGAGGGCAGGCGGATCAGAGCCAGTCGCCGTTCTGGCCGACGGCGAGCAGGCGGTTCATGGTCTCCGGGGACCAGGTCCGGTCGGGCACGCGGTGGACGGCCCGGGACCTGCGCTGGGACTCCAGGTCGGGGAACAGGGCGAGCGAGACCTGACGCGCGGCGTCGACCACGAGCGGGGCCACCTTCTCCAGGGGAGTCCGGGCGTCGCCGACCAGGGAGATGCTGGCGACCGGCCCCTCGTGGCCGCGCACGGCGGCGGCGACGCAGGAGATGTCGGGGAAGCACTCCCCTCGCTCGAAGGCGAGACCCCGGCGCTGCCGGATGCGGTTGAGCTCCTGGTGCAGGGTGCCGATGTCGCCGATCGTCCGGTTGGTCAGGCGGCTGATGTGCCCGTCGATGAGCGCCTCGACCTGCTCGGGTTCCAGCCAGGCGAGGATCGCCTTGCCGAGGGCGGTGCAGTGGGCGGGAGCCCGGCCCCCGACGCGGGACGGCACCGACAGAGCGAACCGCCCGCCGACCTTGTCGAGGTAGAAGACCTCGGCACCGTCGAGCACGGCGAGGTGGACGACCATCCCGGTCCTGATCTGCAGGTTGTGCAGCAGCGGCGCGGCCGCCTCGCGGATCTCGCCGTGGCTGCCGTCCCGGCCGCCGAGCCCGAGTGCCCGCTTGCCCAGGCTGTAGCCGAACGACGTGTGGTCCAGCCAGTTCAGCCGTACGAGCTGGTCGAGGATGCGATGAGCCGTCGAGCGCGGGAGGTGCGTGCAGCGCGCCACGTCCTCGAGGGTGAGACGAGTGGAGCGACCGGTGAACGCGTCCATGATCAGCGTCATCCGTTCGACCATCGACGGCGGCAGCTCTCGCCGCGCGGGCGTCGTCGCCTCCTGCTCGGCCCGGAGAGCGGTCATCACACCTCCCAAAACTGAAATGAATTCTTGCTTCGGAATGTAGCAACGCTCAGCGCCCCTGAAAAGGGGGGAAGAGACATCCCCTTATGTTGCCCTCTGTCCGGTTCCGGTCAGCGGGACGAGCGGCGGCAGGGGCGTGCCCCTCCACTAGAAAGATTTCTGCCACGCGTGTTTCCCGACGTGAGGCCCTGTTCCCGATCGATGTGGAGGTGCGCCGGTGCGGATCGGCATCGTCAGTCCTGTGGTGGTCCGGCTGCCCGGGGTCCACTCCGATTGGGAGCGCGAGGCAGGAGTGGAGGATCTGGCCCGGATCGCCGAGACCGCCGACCGGCTGGGCTACCACCACCTCACCTGCAGCGAGCACGTGGCCGTCCCGGCCGGCATCGCCGCCGAGCGCGGCGCCGTCTACTGGGATCCGCTGGCGACCTTCGGCTACCTCGCCGCCCGCACGCGGCGGATCCGGCTGGTCACCCAGGTGCTGGTGCTCGGCTACCACCACCCTCTCGCCATCGCGAAGCGGTACGGCACGCTCGACCGCGTCAGCGGCGGACGGCTCACGCTGGGCCTGGGCGTGGGCAGCCTCAAGGAGGAGTTCGAGCTGCTCGGCGCGCCGTTCGAGGGCCGGGGAGCACGGGCCGACGAGGCCATCGAGGCCCTGCGCGCCTCGCTCTCGGAGCGGGAGCCGCGGTTCCACGGCGAGTTCTACGACTTCTCGGGATTCGTGGTGGAGCCGCACGCCGTGCAGCCGCGGGTGCCACTGTGGATCGGCGGCCGCACCTCACGGTCGCTGCTACGGGCCGCGACCTACGGCGACGGGTGGGTGCCGTTCGGACTGCCCCTGGACACGCTCGCGTCGATGGTTCGCGAGGCGGACCTGCCGGACGCCTTCGACGTCGTCCTGTCCGCCGGACGCCCGGTGGACCCCCTCGGCGCTCCCGACGCCGCACGGCGCGCGCTGGAGCGGGTGCGCGACGCCGGCGCGACCGTGACCGGCGTCACCGTCGCCGCGACGTCGGCGGAGCACTACCGGGAGCAGTTGGAGGCGCTGCACGCCCTCGCGACCGCGATGGGCGCCGACTTCGGGAGGACCGATGGCTGACACGGCGATGACCGGGACCGACGCCGAACGGCGGCTGGCCCGCCTGGAGGAGCGGGTCCGGATGCTGGAGGACGAGCGGGAGGTGACCCGGCTCATCCTCTCCTACGGCCCCCTGGTGGACAGCGGCAGCGCGGACGAGGTCGCCGAGCTGTGGGAGCCCGACGGCGTCTACGACGTGGACGAGCTGCTGATGCGCGGGCGGAAGCAGATCGCCGCCATGGTCCGCTCCGACGCCCATCAGGGCTGGATCGCGGGCGGCTGCGCGCACTTCAACGGCGCGCCGCACGTCACGGTGTCCGGCGACGAGGCGACCGCGATCGGCTACTCGCTGATGGTGGTGAACCGGCCCGAGGGCTTCACGCTGCGCCGGGCCACGGCCCACCACTGGACTCTGCGCCGCGGCCCGGAGGGCTGGCGGGTGGTCAACCGCACCGCGCGCGTGCTCGACGGGCGGCCGGAGTCCCCGCGGCTGCTGGCGGACGGCGTGGCCGGGAGGCCCGCGTGAACGACCGTGACCTGATCGCCGAGCGGCTGGCCCGGCTCGCCGCGGCGCTCGACCGGCGCGACTGGGACGCGATCGCGGGCATCTTCACCCCGGACGCCACCGGCTACCGCCGCAGGGGACGTGCGGAGATCGTCGCCACGATCCGGGCGCATCTCGGCGGCTGTGGCCCCTCCCAGCACCTGCTGGGCAACCACCGCGTCGAGATCGACGGCGACCGGGCCAGGTCGCTGACGTACGCGCGGGTCTACCACCAGGGCGCCGGGGCGTACGAGGGCCGCTTCTACGAGTGCTTCGGCGAATACGACGACCACTGGGAGCGCACGAGCGAGGGCTGGATGCTCACGTCCCGGGTGTTCGACATGACGATGTCGGCCGGCGACTTCGGGGTTCTCCAGCCCGGCTGAGCCCCGGTGCCGCCCGGTAGGGTGGGGGCATGCTTTGACGTCCGCCCGGTGCTCGGGCCCCTCCGCGGTTCTCCTTCGCTCATCCACGCTGACTCGAAGGAGAATCGATGACCACCTCATTCCGCATCGAGGTTCCCCGCGCGTTCGCCGCCTCCTACGGCGCGCACGGCGCCGAGGAGCGCGCCTGGATCGCCGGGCTGCCCCGCCTGGGCGGCGAGTTCCTGGAACGCTGGGGGCTGCGGCCCGACGGCCCCGCGGCCCACGGCATGGCGTCGCTGGTCGTGCCCGTGCTGCGGGCCGACGGGACACCCGCCGTGCTCAAACTGCAGCGGCTCCGGGAGGAGACCGCCGGCGTGGCCGACGGCCTGCGGGCGTGGAACGGCGACGGTGTCGTGCGCCTGCTGGACCATGACGAGCGGAGCGGCACGCAGCTGCTGGAACGGCTCGACGCGGCCCGGCCCCTGTCCTCGGTGGCCGACGACATCACGGCCCTGGAGATCCTGGCCGAGCTGCTGGCCCGCCTGACCTCGGTGCCCGCGCCCGAGGGGGTGCGGGGGCTGGCCGGGATCGCCGCCGCCATGCTCGACCAGGTCCCGCGGGCCGTACGCGCACTGCGCGACCCCGGCGAGCGGCGGCTGGTGCACGCCTGCGCGTCGGCGGTGGCCGAGCTGGCCGGTGAGCCCGGCGACCGCCTGCTGCATTGGGACCTGCACTACGACAACGTCCTCGCCGGGGAGCGCGAACCCTGGCTCGCCATCGATCCGGAACCGCTGGCCGGCGATCCCGGATTCGAGCTCCTGCCCGCCTTGGACAACCGGTGGGACGAGGTGGCGGCCACCGGCGACGTCGCCCGCGCGGTGCTCCGCCGCTTCGACCTGCTGACCGAGGTCGTCGGACTCGACCGGCGGCGGGCGGCCGGCTGGACCCTCGGCCGGGTGCTGCAGAACGCGTTGTGGGACGTGGACGACGGCAAGACGGCACTGGACCCCGTGCAGGTCGCCATCGCCACGACCCTGCTCCTTCGGCGACGCTAGCCGGACGTCTCAGGGCCGGTCGGGCATGTTGGTCCAGCCCTTGCCGTCGGCCCGGCCGTACCACCCGGACGCGGCGAGCGTGCCGCCGTCCACGGGGATGGTGTGGCCGGTGACGAACCGGGCCTCGTCGGAGGCGAGGAACTCCACGACGGCGGCGTAGTCGTCGGGCTCGCCGAACCGGCCGAGCGGCACCCACAGCGGGACCAGCCCCGGGTCTCGCCCGCGCAGCATCGCGCTCGCCGGCGTCTGCTCCGTGTCGGCGAGGTCGGGCGCGATCGCGTTGACCCGCACGCCGTACCGGCCGACCTCCACGGCGAGGCTCCTGGTGAAGGCCGACACCCCCGCGTTGTACGCCGAGTAGACGGCGTGGCCGGGGATGCCGCGGAACGCCTCCACGGTGGAGTTGTTCACCACGCAGCCGGAGCCCTGCTCGACCATCACCGGCAGGATGGCGTGGGTCAGCGTGAACACGTGCCGGAGGTTCAGCTCGTACAGCCGCTGCCACTGGGCGGGGGTGCTGCGCAGGAACGTCCTGGCGGCCGGGCGGAAGTCGCCCACGTTGTTGATCAGCACGTCCACCCGGCCGCCGCCCGCGTCCAGCGCGGCGTCCCGTACGCGGTCGGCGGTCTCCTCGTCACTTGCGTCGCCGATCGCCGTGACGCAGCGCCCGCCGGCGGCCTCGATGTCGCGGCGGGCCCGCTCGGCCGCCTCCGCGTCGATGTCGTTGAGCACCACCAGGTCGCCGCGGCGGGCGAGCCTGCGGCTGACCGCGCCGCCGATGCCCAGCGCGCCCCCGGTCACCACGGAGACGGTCATCGCTCCCCCTCCCTGCCGCGTACGCGCCGCACCGGCCTGGTCTCGATCCAGTCGATCCGCACCTCGCGGCGGGCGATGCGCCAGGCGCCGTCGTGCCGCCGGTAGGTGTCGGCGTACCGCAGGTGCCAGACCAGGTCGGACGGCCCGTCAGCCCGTACGGACAGGTGATGGGCCACGCAGGCCACCGCGCCCGTGGCGGTGCCGGGCTCCGGCCCGGCGTCGAAGACCTGCCCGGCGATCGCGTGGAAGGTCATGGTGAGGTCCCGCAGCGCGCCCATCGCGCCGGCGATCTCGTCGTGGCCCGTACGCGCGGCGACCGGGTCGAGCGCGCGCGGCGGATCCGGTAGCACGAGCACCCCGCCGGGGGTGAACAGCCCGGTCAGGCGCGGGATGTCGCGCCGGTCGGCGTACCACGCGTACCGGGCGACGAGGTCGGCCAGCGCGACGGCGTCGGCCGTGTCCAGGGTCATCGTGCTCATCCCGTGCTCACCTCGGGGTCAGCCCGAGGCGGGCGGCGCAGGCCGACAGCTCGTCCGTCGCCGCCGCGAGGTCGGCCGTCGGGGTGGGGGAAAGCAGGATCCGGCCGGCGCCCAGGGAGGCCAGCGAGGCGGCCTTCTCCGGGGTGATGCGGGAGACCAGGTGACCGAGCGTGAGCTCCAGCGCTCCGGGGTCGCGCCCGCACGCCTCGGCCTCGGCGCGCATCACGCCGAGCAGCCTGCGCAGGTCGTCTCCCACGACGCCGAGCGGCTGGAAACCGTCGCCCAGGCGTCCGGCGCGCCGGGCCGCCGCGACGCTGTGCCCGCCGATGTGGACCGGCACGGTCCCGCGGACCGGCTTGGGGTAGGTCATCGCGCCGTCGAAGTGGAAGAACTCGCCATGGTGGTCGACGCCGTGGTCGACGCCGTGGTCGACGCCGTGGTCGACGCCGTGGTCGACGCCGTGGTCGACGCCGTCCGGGCCGCCACCCGCCCACAGCGCGCGCATCACGCGGATCTGCTCGTCGGCCCGGCGGCCCCGGGTGGCGAAGTCGGTGCCGCAGGCCTCGATCTCCTCCTTCATCCAGCCCATGCCCACGCACACCCGCAGGCGCCCGCCGGACAGCGCGTCCACGGTCGCCAGGCGCTTGGCCAGCACGACCGGATGGTGGTTGGGCAGCACCAGGACACCGGTCGCCAGCCCGATCCGGCTCGTACGGCCGGCCAGGAAGGCGAGCAGGTCGAGCGGGTCGGGGATGTCGCAGTCGTCGGGCAGTTCCATCCGGCCCGAGCTGTCGTAGGGGTAGACGCTGGAGTAGCGGCTGATCACGACCGTGTGCTCGACCACCACGACGGACTCGAACCCGCACGCCTCGGCGTGCCGGGCGAAGCCCGCGATCCACTCGGGGTCGGCTGTCGTGTTCGCCGCAACCGGGGCCAGCACGGCGTATTTCATCGCTCCGCTCACGCCGGGACGCTATCGGCGCGGCCCGGGGCCGGACCGTGCTTCTCCCGATGACCGGGACGCTCCCCCACCCGCGCCGTGACCCATTCATGACCTTGATAGCCTGCCTGCTCCGAAAGGCACGGGGATCGGGGGCCCGATGGGGGAAGGGCGGCGGGTACGGCTCGGTGCGCCGCTCGACACGGCCGGGATCGTCCTCGCCACGGCCTTCTTCTGCCTGTCGCTCACGCCGTCGCTGCTGCCCCGCCCCTGGACGCTGCGGGGGATCATCGCGGGCGTGCTGTCCGCCACCGGATACCTGGTGGGCGTGATCGCCGGCGCGCGCGTACGCCCGGCCGCGGCCCGGATCCCGGTTCACACCATGACGCGGACCAGGGTGCGGTGGCGCGCGGGGTGGAACCGCACGGGACGGCGGCGGGTCCGGCGCGGGCGCTGGGCCGTCTCCTCGGGCGATGGTTCCCCGCGACGGCCGCGCAGTTCGCCGCGGGGCACCGGCCCGCACTGCTGGTCTTCGAGGAGAGCCTGGGGGCGTTCGGCGCGGAGTCGGCGTTCGGCGGCGACCGGGACCTGCGCGAGCCCGTCTACCGGGACGGCGAGACCGTGCGCTTCGCCAACCGGCCCTCGGACCTGGACGTCCCGGCGTCGCCGTGGAAGCGGCCGCGGGTCGTCTACCTGCAGCATCCCTCGGACCCGAACGTGTGGTGGACGCGCCGGCGGGGCACGGCCACGACCACGACGGCGAGGTGATCGCCGCGTGGGCGCGGATCGCGCACCGCGACACCGGTTCAGGCCTCCAGTGAGTCGATCCAGGCGAGCAGCCGGGCCCCCTCACGCGTCATGATCCCGGGGTCGCGCAGGGCGTTGGCCAGCAGCGACATGCCCTGGTAGGCGCCCACCAGGGTCAGCGCGAGGCCGTCGGGCTCGGGCAGGCCGAGCTCGCGGAATTGCTGCTCGACCCAGTCGAGCAGCAGCCGGATGACCTTGCCCGCCTCCGCGTCCAGGCCACCCTCGTCGCGTTTGTCCAGCTCGGCGGCGAGCGTGCCGGTCGGGCAGCCGTACCGTGCCGCGACGTCGCGCTGGCCGACCCACGCCTCCACGAGCCCCTTGAGCCGATCGCGCGGGTCCGGCAGCCGCTCCAGCCGCTCGGTGAGCTCCCCGAGGTGCCGGGCGTGCTCGTCCAGCGCGGCGGCGACGAGCTCGTCCTTGGTCTTGAAGTAGTAGTAGACGTTGCCCACGGGGACGTCGGCGGCGCGGGCGATGTCGGCGATGGTCGTGCGCTCGGCGCCCTGCCGGTGCACGACCTCGGCGGCGGCGGCCGTCAGCCGCCGCCGCTTGGCGCTCGCGGCCCGCACCCGGGCACTCGTCGAGTCAGTCACCCGACTGACTATAGGTGGTGCTCCGCGTCACCAGTTGGCCGGCAGTCCCGGCGTCGTGGGGGGCAGGGGGCGGTTCTTCGGGTGGATGACGTACACGACCCCGCCGCTGCCGGTGCTGCGGAGCCAGACGTTCTCGAAGTTGGCCCGCGGGTAGACGTGGCGCACCGCGTCATTGTCCGGCGAGGCGGGGTCGTTGGCGATCACGTCACCGTCGGCGGTGAAGCCGACGATGACCATGAGGTGACCGTTGGTGCTGTATCCCGCGCCGGGCAGCTCCTCCGCCTTGAACGACTGGGAGGTGACCACCGGGATGCCGGCCCGGATCAGCCGCTCCATCTCGGTCAGCGAGCGGAGCCGGGTGACGAAGCCCTCCAGCCCGTACCGGCCCGCGTACGCGGTGTTGAACGGCCAGTTCCCCGCGCCCTCGTAGGCGTAGTCGTAGGTGTACCGGGCGGCGTAGTCGACCTCGGGGTCGGGGTCGGAGGGGTTCACCCAGGAGGTCTCCTGCTTACTGGGCCACTTGCCCCAGTAGCCGAGCACCATGGTGGTCGAGGTCGGGCTGCACCACGCCTCTCCCCCGCCGTCCCACTCGGGATAGTGGCCCTCGTGGACGTTCTGGGAGCGGCGGGGCACGGGCAGCTCCACGCCCCAGGCGATGCCGCCGGGGCTCACCGGGACGGTCTGCCGGTCCGGCACGGCCGACGCCATCGCGCCGAGCGCGCGCACGACCGGCTTCGCGGCCGAGCCCGGCGCACGGTAGAGCGTGACGCGCAGCTGGTAGGAGGTGATCGCCTTGCCCGCCGCGGCCACGAACGTGTCGACCGAGACGGTGCCGTCGGCGTCCCGCTGCCCGGACAGCGACGTGCGGCGGATGTCCTCGTCGCCGTACGCCCAGCGGCCGAGCACGTACCACTTGGTCTGCCCGGCGGCGTGGCGGCCGCGCATCTCGACCTGCAGCCAGCTGCCCGCGGGCACGTCGGCGTTCCAGGAGGCCACCAGCTCGGTGGCGGCGAACCCGATGGGCCGCTCGGCGCCGGTCCACCGGGCGTACTCCCAGGTCTTCGTGCCGAGCGCGTCGGTGTAGGAGATCGTGCCCACGGGGGCGGCGAAGGACAGGGTGTTCCCCGCCTTCACGCCCTCGCGCAGGCCGGGGCCGAAACGGGCCCGCTGGTAGACGACGTCGACGGCGGACGCCGGGGGGTTGGCCGCCGCGTCGGCGGCCCTGGCGGGGACGGTGAGGGCGGAGGACGTCAGGAGGGCGGACAGGAACACGGGCAGGAACACGCTCGGCACACGCATGGCTCACCTCGGGGTGTCGTCGGCGTCCCCGACGCTAGATACCTGCCGCCCTCCCGCGCATCGGCAGGAATACGTATCCGTTACCGGCGTTCGCGGGGCAGGCCCAGCACGCGCTCGCTGATGATGTTGCGCTGGATCTCGTTGGAGCCGGCATAGATGGTGTCGGACCGGGAGAACAGGTAGAGCCGCTGCTCGTCGCTCAGGTCGTACGGCGGGCCGTCGGCGACCATGCCGGCCGCGCCGAGCACGTCCATGGCCAGCTCGCCGAGCTCGCGGTGCCATACGCCCCACACCAGCTTGGAGATGGACGACTCCGGGCCGGGCGCGCCCGCCGCGATGCCCGCCATCGTGCGCACGGCGTTGAGGCGCATGGCCTCCAGGCCGATCCAGGAGCGGACGAGCCGGTCGCGCAGCAGGGGGTCGTCGACGGCGCCCGTCCTGCGGGCCAGCGCGATGACCGCCTCCAGCTCGCGGCGGAAGCCCACCTGCTGGCCGAGCGTGGCCACGCCGCGCTCGAAGCCGAGCGTCGCCATGGCGATCTTCCAGCCGTCGCCGGGCGCGCCCACGATGTTCGCCGCGTCCGTCACCGCGCCGTCGAAGAACACCTCGTTGAACTCGCTGGTCCCCGTCATCTGCACGATGGGACGGATCTCCACGCCGTCCTGCCGCATGGGCACGAGCAGGTAGGACAGGCCGTGATGCCGCGCCGACCCCGGCTCGGTGCGGCAGACCACGAAGCACCAGTCGGCCTCCATGGCCAGGGAGGTCCACACCTTCTGGCCGGTGACCCGCCAGCGGTCGCCGTCCAGCTCGGCACGGGTCTGCACGCCGGCCAGGTCGGACCCGGCGTTCGGCTCGGAGTAGCCCTGGCACCACAGCTCCCGGGCGGCCACGATCGGCGGCAGGAAGCGGGCGCGCTGCTCGTCGGTGCCGAACGCGATGATCGTCGGGCCGAGCAGGTTCTCCCCGATGTGACCGACCCGGGCGGGCGCGCCGGCCAGCGCGTACTCCTCGTGGAAGACGACCTGCTCCTCGACGCTCGCGCCCCGTCCGCCATACTGCTCGGGCCAGCCCAGGCAGGTCCAGCCCGCCTCGGCCATGTGCCGTTCCCAGGCCAGCCGTACGTCGAACGCCTCGTGCTCGCGGCCGGGCCCGCCCAGGCCCCGGGCACCGGCGAACGCGCCCGACAGGTTGTCCTCCAGCCAGGCCCGTGCCTCTGCCCTGAACGTCTCAGTCACAGCTGACACTCTACCAAACGGTTGTTAGAATAAGGGCCATGTTCACCACCGACGAGCAGGAAGAGCTGCGGCGCACCGTACGCGCCCTGCTCGAGCGCAACCCCGCGGCCCGCCCGGCGCCCGACGAGACGCCGGAGTACGACGAGACCGTCTGGCGGCTGCTCGCCGACCAGGTGGGGGCCTTCGGCCTGGCCGTTCCCGAGGAGCACGGCGGAGCCGGCTTCTCCTACGCCGAGACGCACGTGGTGTGCGAGGAGCTGGGCCGCGCCCTCGCCACGGTGCCCTACCTGGGCTCGGCCGTGCTCACCGCCGACGCGCTGCTGACCTGCGGCGCGACCGGCGACCTTCCCGGGATCGCCGGCGGCGGCCTCGTCGGCGCACTCGCCTGGGCCGAGGGCGGCACGTGGGATCCGGCGGCGATCCGCGCCCGCGTGGCCGACGGCCTGCTCACGGGTGTCAAGGAGCACGTGCTCGACGGCGCCCGCGCCGGCCTGTTCGTCGTGCCCGCCCTCACCCCCGAGGGCGGCCTCGGCATGTACGCCGTCGAGTCCACCGCTCCGGGTGTGCGGGCCGAGACGCTGGTCACGCTGGACCGGACCCGGCCGCAGGCGCGCGTGACGTTCGACGGCGCCCCGGCGCGGCTCCTGAGCACCGACGGGCACGGCGTGCTGGAACGCCTGCTCGCGGTGGCCGCGACCGCGCTGAGCGCCGAACAGCTCGGCGGAGCGTCCCGCTGCCTGGAGATCACGCTGGAGTACGTGAAGACAAGGGAGCAGTTCGGCCGGCCGATCGGCTCGTTCCAGGCGGTCAAGCACCGCCTGGCCGACCTCTACGTGCTGGTCGAGTCGGCCAGGTCGATGAGCTACGACGCGGCCCGCGCGCTCGCCGGGGACGCCGCCGACCTGCCGGTGCGGGCCGCGGCGGCGCAGGCGTACTGCGCCGAGGCGTTCTCCGCGGTGGCGGCCGAGACCATCCAGCTGCACGGCGGCATCGGCTTCACCTGGGAGCACGAGGCGCACCTGTACTTCAAGCGGGCCCACTCGGCGGCGAAGCTGTTCGGTGACGCCGCCTGGCACCGGGCCCGCCTCGCCCCCGCCGTCCTCGGCGGCTGATCCGCCCGTACGCGTGCGGGATCATGGGAAGGGCGATAAACCAGGAGGGACAGGCGGATGGCCCATATGACTGAGGACGAGCTCGTCGAGGCCATCCGCGCGATCCCCGGTCTTCTCCCTCCCGCATCGCCCGAGGCGGTCGACGAGGTGGAACAGTTCATCGGGCACCCGCTGCCTCCGTTGCTCCGCCGTCTGTATCTCGAAGCCGCGAATGGCGGCTTCGGCCCGCGCGACGGGGTGCTGGGGGTGGCCGGGAGCGAATACGAGCACCATGCCGAAGCGGCCGACATCCTCTCCTTCAATCGGGATTCATGTGACGAGTTCCCCGGCATGCTCTGGTTGTTCGACTGGGGGTGCGGGATCTGGTCCGTCATGGATTCGCGGGATCCGGCCGGGCCGATGTGGTTATGGGATCCGAACATCGGTGACTCCGATGAACCCCTGTTCGCTCCTCAGAACATGACCCTGGCCGAATGGCTCACGGAGTCACTCAACGGCAACCTCGAGGACGCGTTTCAGACATCGGGTCTCTTTTCCGTCGCGGAACGCCGGGCATCGTTCGACGTGTGTCCCGGCGAGCTGGCATACACCCCACCCGAGTGCCTGACGGACGACGAGATCATCGCGGCCGTGTCCACGCTGCCCTGCCTGCCCCCGCCCGCGTCCTCGGCGGCGGTCATCGAGGCGGAAGGGGCGATGGGGCTCTCCCTGCCTCCGTTGCTCCGCCGGCTGTACCTGGAGGTGGCCAATGGAGGCGTGGGCCCGGGCGGGGGCATTCTGGGGATGCCCCCGCCGGATGCTTATCAAGGGACCGGGATCGTTTTCCACTATGAGGTATGGACCGCCGGGCGGAATCCTCGCGTCCCTCCCGGCTTCGCCTGGCTGTGCTATTGGGGGACCGCGATCTGGTCGCTCGTGGATTGCCGCGATCCCGCGGGCCCGATGTGGATATGGGACCCGATGGGTCCTCATCCGCGGCCGGATCAGGCGGATACCGGACTGGACCGCTCCGCGCTGACGCCACAGAACATGACTCTCGCCGAATGGCTGACCGAATGGCTGAGGGGATCGTTCGCGACGGATTTCCGGCCTTCCACTCTGCGTGCCGTGGCGGCATGCCGGGGGCGCCCGGTCAGACCCGCTGGATGATCGCGCCGGTGGCCAGCGCGCCGCCGGCGCAGATGGCGACCATGGCGGTCTCCTGGTCGCGCCGCTCCAGCTCGCCGATCGCGGCGGCGATCAGGCGGATGCCGGTCGCGCCCACGGGGTGGCCGATCGCGATCGCGCCGCCGTTCACGTTGAGCCGGTCCTGGTCGACACCGTGGACCTGCGCGAACGACAGGGGCACCGAGGCGAACGCCTCGTTGACCTCGAACAGGTCGATGTCTTCGATCTTCATGCCGGTGCGGGCGAGGAGCTTCTCTGCGGCCTTCACCGGGCCGTCGAGCAGGAACTCGGTCTCCGCGCCGACCAGGCACTGCGCCACGATGCGGGCGCGCGGGCGCAGGCCCAGCTCGCGGGCCCGGTCCTCGTCCATCAGCACGGCCGCGCTCGCGCCGTCGGAGATCTGCGACGCGGTCCCGGCGGTGTGCAGGCCGCCGTCCAGGATCGGCTTGAGCCTCGCCAGCGCCTCCGTGCTCGTCTCCCGCAGCCCCTGGTCCCTGGTGACGGTCGCGAACCCGTCCTCGCCCGGCACGGTCACGGGGATGATCTGCCCGTCGAACCTGCCCTCGGCCCACGCCCGCGCGGCCCGCTCCTGGGAGCGGAGCCCGAAGGCGTCGAGCCGCTCGCGGGTGAAGCCGCGGCGGCGGGCGATCCGGTCGGCGGCGACGTACTGCGCGGGCATGTCGCGGTCCCACGAGTCCGGCCGGGGCCTGCCGACGCCCTCGCCGATGTTGGCCATCAGCGGCACCCGGGACATCACCTCGACGCCGCACGCCATGCCGGCGTCGATCACCCCGGCCGCGATCTGCGCGGCGATCAGGTGCACGGCCTGCTGGGCCGAGCCGCACTGGCAGTCGATCGTGGTCACGCCGGTCTGCTCCGGCAGGCCCGCGTGCAGCCAGGCGGTGCGGGTGACGCTGCCGGACTGCTCCCCCGCCTGGGTGACGCAGCCGCCTATCACCTGCTCGACCAGTTCGGGGTCGAGGCCGAGGCGCTCCAGTGCCCCGCGCTGCGCGATGCCGAGCAGCTCGGCCGCGTGCAGCCCCGAGAGCCACCCGCCCCGGCGCCCGAACGGCGTCCGCGCGGCATCGACGATGACCGGAGTTCCCATGCGCTCTCTCGTTCTCGTGTCGGGGGTGTCGGCGTCATCGTGTCCCGCCGCCCCGTGACGAGCGGAGCGCGATCCCGGTCAGCGGAACCGTACAGGTCACGCCCGATCGCCCGGAACGCCCCGCTAAACCTCCTAAATCACACGCGTTTGGCCGCTTTACCGACATTTTGCGAATTCTCGCCCAATGCGCCCGAATAGTCATGGCACGCTGATTCGCATGTTCGCCCGAAAGCTTTCTCTTGGTGTTTCCATGACCGCCTTTGCCCTGGTCACGGGGGTGGCGTCACCGGTTCTCGCCCCTCCCGCCCTGGCCTCTCCCGGCGTGGTGCAGCACGTTTCCGGGCACGCGTACGCGCCGCCGCGCGTGCACGGGCGGGCCGTCTATCTGTGGGACGCCACGACCGGGCAGGACCTCCTGGACAAGAACGCCGGCAAGCGCATGCCGGTCGCGAGCCTGACCAAGATCATGACCGCGTACATCGTGCTGCGGGAGGCGAACCTCGACGACGAGGTCAAGGTCAAGCGCGAGGACCTCGAGTACGCCTGGAACAACGACGGCACGACGGCCGACCTCGAACCCGGCGACACCCTGCCGGTCGGCGACCTGCTGTACGCGTTGATGCTCCCCTCCGGCGCGGACGCCGCGCACGCCCTGGCCCGCGCGTACGGCCCCGGGGTGCCCGGCTTCGTGGACAAGATGAACGCCACCGCGCGCGAACTCGGCCTCAACGACACCCTCTACGTCAACGCCGACGGGCTGCCGACCTCACGCGGCGACGGCTACTCCACCGCCCGCGACCAGGCGAGGCTCGCGGAGATCGCACTCCGGAACCCCGTGTTCACCGAGATCACCTCGACGCGCCACCACGCGACCGAGGACGGCCGGTACGACTGGTACAACACCAACCACATGCTCGGCCTGCCGGGCGCCATCGGTGTGAAGACCGGATCCACGAACGCCGCCGGGTTCTGCCTGGCCTTCGCGGCCGACCGGGGAGGCCGCCGGCTGATCGGGATCATCCTCGGCGAGAACGTCGCGAGCCGCCGCTGGGACACCGCGGAGAGGCTGCTCGACTGGGCATCCGAGTCCTGGGCATCCGAGTCCTGGGCATCCGAGTCCGACCGCTGAGCCGGCGTACGCCCGGCGTACGACGAGGGAGCGGGCCCGCGCAATACCCCGGCGGGCCAGAAAACAGGGCCTTCCCCGATCGGTCAATCCCGGTTAAGTTCCCGATCAGTGTCCATCGGGGGGCCTGTCAACTGGAACCGTTCGGACCGTCATTGGACCCGGAGGAGAGCCCAATGCGCGCCTCGCTCGGCATGCGGGCCGTCGTCGCCACCGCGGCGTCCGCCCTCGTGCTTCCCCTCCTGCCGGCCGCGCCGGCCAACGCCGACCCCGATCCGGCGCGAATCGCGCAGACCGTGGTCGCGTCCGCGGTGAAGAAGCACCTGCGCAAGCTGCAGGACATCGCGAACGCCAACGGCGGCACCCGCGCCGCCGGCACTCCCGGCTTCGTCGCCTCCCGCGACTACGTCGCCGGTGCGCTGAAGAAGGCCGGCTACACGGTGACCCTGCAGGAGTTCGACTTCCCGTTCTTCAAGGAGAACTCCACCGCGGTCCTGCAGCGGACCGCGCCCTCCGCCAAGACGTACGCGGCCACCCCGCCGGACGGCAGCACCGTCGGCGACTTCGCCACGATGACCTACTCCGGGTCGGGCGACGTGACGGCGGCCGTCCGGGGCGTCGACCTCGTGCTGCCGCCGGGAGCGGAGGCCAACACGTCGACCTCCGGCTGCGAGGCCGCCGACTTCGCCGGCTTCCCCGCCGGCGCGGTCGCGCTGGTGCAGCGCGGCACCTGCACCTTCCAGGTCAAGGCGGAGAACGCGCAGGCCGCCGGCGCCTCGGCCGTGATCATCATGAACGAGGGCCAGGCCGGCCGCACCGCCACCCTGCAGGGCACTTTGGGCGAGCCCACCGTGCACGTCCCCGTCGTGGGCGTGAGCTTCGCGGTCGGCGAGGAGCTGTCCGCGGCGGGCACGTCCGTGCGGGTGAAGACCGACACCACGAGCGAGATCCGCAAGACCCACAACGTGATCGCCGACTCCCGGTGGGGAGATCCGAACAAGGTGGTGCAGCTCGGGGCGCACCTGGACAGCGTGCTGGCGGGTCCCGGCATCAACGACAACGGCTCCGGCAGCGCCGCGATCCTTGAGGTCGCCACCACGCTCGGCAAGATCCCGACCAGGAACAAGCTGCGTTTCTCCTTCTGGAGCGCGGAGGAGCTGGGCCTGCTCGGCTCCGAGCACTACGTCGCGAGCCTGTCCCCCGCCGACCTGGCGAAGATCAGGGTGTACCTGAACTTCGACATGATCGGCTCCCCGAACTACGCCCTGAAGATCTACGACGGCGACGACTCCGACGCCACCGGCGCCGGCCCCGGTCCCGCGGGCTCCGACGAGATCGAGAAGCTCTTCGAGAAGTACTTCGACACGATCCGTCAGAGCCACAACGGCACCGACTTCGACGGCCGGTCGGACTACGGTCCCTTCATCGCGGCGGGCATCCCGTCCGGCGGCCTGTTCACCGGCGCGGAGGGCGTCAAGACGCCGCAGGAGCAGACGTTGTTCGGCGGCACCGCCGGCGAGGCGTACGACCCCTGCTACCACCAGGCCTGCGACACCATCGCCAACGTCAACGACAAGGCGCTCGCCCTGAACACCGGCGCGATCGCCACCGCCGCCGTGGTCTACGCCTTCAGCCGGGACCTGCCCGGCCCGGACAGCCGCACCACCGCGGCGGCCGCGCGCACCGCCGCCGCCCCGGCGGCCCACGCCGGTGGAGCGCACGGCGTGCCCGCCCAGTGAGCCGTACACGGTAGCCGCACACGCGGGCCCCGCCGGACGTGGAGCGTCCGGCGGGGCCCCGCCATGTGGCCGTCAGCCCGTGAAGTTCACGTCGCTGCAGAAGAAGAACGTCTGGTCCATGTGGGAGGCCTGCCAGATCGTGTAGACCACGGCCCGGCCGCTGCGGCCGGAGGTGCTGAGGTTGACCGAGTAGTACTGCCCGGGGGCGTACCTGCCGGTCTTAGTGAGCAGCTGAAGGTCGTTCCAGCCGACCGCCTGGCGGGTCGGGTCGAAGCCCTGCCTGGTGACGTAGACGAGCAGGTAGTCGGCGCCGTGCCCGGCCTGGTCCCACAGCTTGATCGTGAAGTTGTTGCGGACGTCCGTCGCCTTCCACGCGCCGGGGACGTCCATGGCGTTGTACCGGCCGTTCTCCGCGTGGCCGCCGCTGCACAGCTGGCCGTTCGGGATCGAGGTCTGGAAGTTGCCGCCGAGGTTCATGCGGTAGAGGCCGTTCCAGTTCCACATGGCGGTGGTGTCGGCCTGCCACGCCTGCCAGCACATCGGGTCCTGCTGGGCCATGGACGGGTTCTGGAAGTCGCTGCCCCAGCGCTGCCAGCAGCCGTAGTTGCGGGAGGCCGGGTCCACGATCGACCCGTGGGCGGAGGCCACGCCCGCCCAGGTGACCAGGCAGGTGATCGACGCGGTCAGCAGGGCCGTGAGGCGCAGGGCCCAGCGGCGGATCCGGGAATGTGAATGCGCGTGCACTGTTGGGTCTCCATCTTCCGGTGGGGGGTTCCGGGCCAGATGGGGAGCGCTCCCTGACGCGCGATGCTAGTTCACCGCTTTTTGTTTGACTACTCGACCAACTACGGTCAAGGCTCCAACGTCTCCGACCTCGCGTTTCACCGCGACGGCCAAGGGGAGCATCGTGCACGTTTCATCCCGCGATGCCGGTCACCTCCTGGCGGGAGGGGCGTTCTGCCCCTGCTCCGACTTCGCCAGGAACGGCGAGCGGCCGAGGATGACGATGCCCGCCACGAGCGCCACCAGACCGCCGACCGCGCCCGCGAGGGCCGGCGGATCGACGTGCAGCCGCTCGCCGAAGATCGCCACTCCCAGGACGATGCCGATGATCGGCTCGGTCGCGGTGGTGGCGGGCAGCGAGATCCGCAGCGGCGCGGCGTCGAAGGCGCTCTGGTTCAGCAGGATGCCGGTCGCGGCGATCACGGGCAGCAGGTAGGGCTGCCAGGAGGTGAACAGCGCGGCCGGTCCCCGCGCCAGGGTCAGCAGGGACCCGCGGGTCAGCGCGTCCTGAAGGCCGTACAACGCCCCCGCCGCCCCGGCGAGCAGCATCGCCTTGGCCTGCAGCGGCATCCGCAGCGCCACCGCGACCATGCCCGCACCCACGCCCGCCACGATGAGCACCGCGGCCCAGAGCATGGTGTCCGACGCCGGCATCCCGCCGCCATGGGGACGCCCGGCCAGGAGGAAGACGGCGACGCCGCCGCTGACCAGCACCGCCCCCACCCACTCCGCGGCCCCCAGGCGCTCCTGGTAGATCAGGGCCGCCGAGGCGAGGGCGAAGATGAGGTTGGTCGCCAGGAGCGGCTCCACGGAGGCCACGTCGGCGCCCCGCAGGGCCAGCCCGCCGAGCACCTGCCCGCCGACCATCGCGGCGATCCCGGCGAGCCAGATCGGCTTGCGCGCCAGGTCGAACAGCAGCCGGACGTGCAGCATCTCGCCCAGCGGCTCGGTGTAGGCGACGTGCTGCTGTGCGACCCAGCCCAGCCCGAGGAACGCCGCGGCCGCGAGGCCGAGAACCACCGTGACGATCACGGCGCCGGTGCCCTCGGCATCATGATCGGTCACTCCCCTCGACGCCCGGGTCCGCCATACGTATCCGGCCATCCCCAGTGACAGCGACCTCATGTCCCGGATATGCTTTTTGGGCAGTCGTCCAAGGCGTCCGCCCAGGGCGGTCGTACGAAATCTGAAGGGAGCACGTGAGAGATGGCGGAGGCGTCCGCGGACCGGGGCAGGACCACGCGGCAGCGGTTGCTCGCCGCGGCGGCGGCCCTGATCGCCGAGGTCGGCTGGGGTGGCGTCAGCACGCGGATGGTGGCCGAGCGGGCCGGCGTCGCCCCCGGGGTCGTGCACTATCACTTCGCGTCCCTGACCGACCTGCTGATCGCGGCCTCGACGGGCGCCGCGCGCGGGATGCTGGAGGAGCTGACCGGGCGGCTGACGGAGCAGCCCGGCCCCGAGGCCGGTGTCGAGTGGCTGCTGGGCGAGCTGTCGCGGTACACGGGAACCGATCCGGCCTCGCTGCTGATCGTGGAGATGTACCTCGCGGCCGCCCGGCTGCCCGATCTCCGGGAGCAGTTGCAGGAGATCGTCGCCGTCTCCCGCGCCCGCATCGCCGCCTGGCTGCGCGGCAGAGGACACGCGGGCGACGCCGAGGCGGCCGCCGCGGTCCTCGTCGCGGCGGTGGACGGCCTGATGCTCCACCGCGGCCTCGACCCCGCTCTCGACCTCACCGCTCTGGCCGGGCCGCTGCGGGCCATGGTGCGCACCGGCGGACACGAGAAGGGATCAAGCGCATGAGAGCGATCATCTGCGGTGCCGGGATAGCCGGGACCGCCCTGGCATGGCACCTGGAACGCGCGGGCTGGGACGTCGAACTGGCCGAGCGCGCCCCGGCGTTCCGCGAGGGCGGATACATGATCGACTTCTACGGCCCCGGACTCGAGGCGGCCGGCCGGATGGGCCTGCGCCCCCGGCTGGAGGAGGTCCGCCACCCGGTGCACGAGATCGGCTACGTCGACGGTGCCGGGCGCCAGACCAGCCGCCTCGCCGTCGAGGCGGGGTACGCCGACGTGGTCAGCCTGCTGCGGGGCGACCTCGCCCGCGTGCTCGCCGAGCAGGTGCGCGCGCCGGTCCGGTACGGCACGACGGTCGCGGCCGTCGGCCAGGGTGACGAAGGCGTCCGCGTCGAGCTCACCGACGGCAGCCGCCACGAGGTGGACCTGCTGGTCGGCGCCGACGGCGTGCACTCACGGGTCAGGGAGCTGGTCTTCGGTCCCGAGGACCGCTTCATCCGCTACCTCGGCCATCACGTGGCCGCGTACGTGGTCGAGGACGAGGAGCTCAGCCGGCGGGTGGGCGCGCGCTACCGGATGCTGACCGTGCCGGGTCTCATGGCCGGAGCCTACGCGGTGGGCGGGGACCGGCTCGCCCTGCTGTTCCTGCGCCGCGAGCCCGATCCCGCCGTCCCCGCCGACCCGGCCGGCTCGCTGCGCCGCCACTTCGGCGGCCTCGGCTGGATCCTGCCCGAGGTGCTGGACAGATGCCCGCAGCCGCCCGAGCTCTACTACGACCAGGTGACGCAGGTCGAGGCCCCACACTGGAGCAGCGGCCGGGTGGTCCTGCTCGGCGACGCCTGTCAGGCGGTCTCCCTGTTCGCCGGGCACGGCGCGTCCCTCGCGATCGCCGCGGCATGGGTGCTCGCCGGCGAGCTCCGCGCGGCCTCCTCGGGCGACCTGTCCCCCGCCCTCGACCGGTACGCCGAACGCATGCGGCCGGTCGTCGCCGACGTCCAGTCGTTCGGCCGGCGGTTCCTCCCCTGGATGGCGCCGTCCAGCCGCCTGCGCATCACGG
Source organism: Microbispora sp. ZYX-F-249 (assembly GCF_039649665.1). Lineage (NCBI taxonomy): Bacteria > Bacillati > Actinomycetota > Actinomycetes > Streptosporangiales > Streptosporangiaceae > Microbispora > Microbispora maris. The sequence goes on from NZ_JBDJAW010000043.1 coordinate 20,172, forward strand.
CCCGCGACTGGCTGCTGCGGCTGGCCTCCCTCCCCGGAGCCGACCGGCTGTTCCTGAACTCCCTGAGCCCCGGCGGCCACCGCCTCATCACCTGACGGACCGCGGGGTGACGCACCGGTAACGGCCATTTATTCCGGATGCCGCGGTCCGGAAACCCCGCCGGACTGAAGTGGCCGTCATGGAATCGGTGGCGGAAATCAGCACACCGCGGATCGCCGGGGCGCACTATCCCGTCGCGGTCGTCGGAGGCGGCCAGGCCGGGCTGTCGGTCAGCCACTGCCTGAGCCGGCGCGGCATCGAGCACGTCGTCGTCGAGGCGGAGCGAGTCGGCCACGAGTGGCGCGAGCGCCGCTGGGACTCCTTCTGCCTGGTGACCCCCAACTGGCAGTGCGACCTGCCGGGCTTCCCCTACCGCGGGCCCGACCCCGACGGTTTCATGGTCCGCGAGGAGATCGTCCGCTACCTGGAGGACTACGCCGCCTCCTTCGGGCCCCCGCTCGCCGAGGGCGTGCGCGTCACCCGCTTACGCAGGGCCGCGAGCGGGACGTTCGAACTCGTGACCACCGCCGGGGACCTCACCGCCGACCAGGTCGTGGTGGCCACCGGCCCCTACCACGCGGCGTCCGTCCCCCGGCTGGCCGAACGACTGCCCGCGGGGATCACGCAGATCCACTCCTCGCGGTACCGCCGTCCCGCGCGGCTTCCCCGGGGCGCGGTCCTCGTGATCGGCACCGGGCAGTCGGGCTGCCAGATCGCCGAGGATCTGCATCTGGCCGGGCGCCAGGTCCACCTCGCCGTCGGGAGCGCGCCCCGGGTCGCCCGTTTCTACCGGGGCAGGGACTGCGTGGCGTGGCTGCACGACATGGGCCACTACGCCAAAAGCATCGACGAGTTCGACGACGCGGACGCCGTACGCCTGCGGGCCAACCACTACGTCACCGGGCGCGATGGCGGGCGCGACATCGACCTGCGGGCCTTCGCCCGCGACGGGATGCGCCTGTACGGCCGGCTGACCGGCGCGACCGGCACGACGCTGGAGTTCGCGGGCGACCTCAAGGACAACCTCGACCGGGCCGACGCCGTGGCCGAGGGGATCAAGGACGCCATCGACGCGTACATCGCCACGCGCGGCGTCGACGCCCCCGCCGAGCCCCGCTACGTGCCGGTCTGGGAACCGGGCGAGCCGGTACGCGCCCTCGACCTGGCGGCGGCCGGGATCACCTCGGTCGTCTGGGCGACCGGGTTCACCCGCGACCACCGCTGGATCGAGATCCCCGCCTTCGACGGCCGGGGCTATCCGATGCACTGGCGCGGCGTCACGAGCTGTCCCGGGCTCTACTTCCTCGGGCTGCCCTGGCAGCACACCTGGGGCTCCGGCCGGTTCGAGGCGGTGGGCCGGGACGCCGAGTTCCTGGCCGGCCACATCGAGGCATCCCGGCGGCTCGCCGACGTCTGCGGCGCGCTGACCGGCACGCCCGCCGAACTGTCCCCCGCACTCCCGGTCGGGTGAGTCCCATGGTCCGCGACATGGTCTTCGACGCGCACCGCCACATCGGCGTGCTGCCCGCGCATCCCTTCTACGGCGGCCCCGCGGTGAACCCCGACGTCACCGCGCGGGCCACGGTCAAGCAACTGATCGCCGACCTCGACGCGGAGGGCACCGAGCGTGCGCTGGTGCTGCCCAACTACGGCGTGCCCGACCCGGCGGTCGCCTTCGCCCTCAACGATCTCGTGCTGGAGGCCGCGCAGGCCGACGACCGGATCCGCGCCGGGCTGTGGGTCTCGCCGCTGCCCCGCGACGAGGAACGCACCGCCCGCGCCCTCGGCCTGGCGGGCGAGCGGGGCGTGCGGGCGCTGAAGCTGAGCTTCCTGCTCGGCGGGCGCCCCGCCGACCCCGCCTGCCGTCCGGGGCTCGACCGGATCTTCGCGGCGGCCGAACGCCACGGCCTGGTCGTCCACGTCCACACCTCCCCCGGCGCCGCCTCGGACGTCGACGAGGTCGGGCACCTGGTCGAGTGGTACGCCGACCGCGTGCCGGTGCACCTCGTGCACTTCGGCGGCGGGATGAGCGGCCACATCAAGCTGGCCGGTTCCCGGTTCTTCGACTGGATCGCGGCCGGCAAGCGCGTCTACACCGATCTGTCCTGGGCCATCGGCTTCGCACCCTACTGGCTGGCCCGGGAGATCGAGCGGCGCGGCCTCGGCCACGACCGCGTGCTGTTCGCCAGCGACCAGCCGTGGGGCGACTTCGCGGGCGAGCACGCCCGGATGCACGCCGCGGCCGGGGACGGCGAGCTGGGCGCGCTCGTCTTCCACGACACCTTCGCCTCCCTCTACGACTGACCCACCTCTACCCGAAGGAGCAGCAGATGTCCGTCGACATGACCGACCTCGAGAAGAAGAGCATCGAGGAGATCCCCCACCCGTCCCTGCCCGAGGGCTCCAGCATCTACGGCAGCACCAAGGTGTTCCCCGACTACAAGGCCGAGAACGGCGAGTCGTACTTCACGCTCGTCCACGGCATCGCGCACGAGTCGTCGGTCAGTTTCGTGGCCGTGCTGCAGGCCACCCGGGCGCTGCGCAAGGGCTTCGAGACCGCCATCTACTTCTACGGCCCGGGCTCGCTGAACTGCCTGGCCACCCGCGGCTTCCCGACGACCGGCAACTCGGCGTTCCCGGGCGAGCACAACATCAACAACCAGCTCAAGACGTTCATCGCCGAGGGCGGGAAGGTCTACTGCTGCCGCTTCGGCCTGTCCCTGCACGGCGCCCGCGAGGAGGACCTCATCGAGGGCGTGATCCCGACGCATCCGCTGGACGTGCAGGACGCCCTGATCCACTACGCCCGCAAGGGCGCCGTCATCAACTCCACCTACCAGCTGTAGTGCCGTGACCGTCGATCTGCGGATCATGACCCGCGCCGAGCTGGCCCTGCGCGGCGTGGCCTTCGACACGCCCGTACGGCGGCCGGACGGCGCGGGGCCCAGCGGCGACGGCCACGTCCTCGTCGACGGCGCCGGCGCGGCCCTGCCCGTCGCCCCGGACAGCCCTTACACCGTGCGCGACGGCACGGTCTGGCTCGGCGACCAGGACACCGGCGTCTCCCTCGTCCCCGTGCGGCGGCCGAGGTTCTACGACCTGACCACCGCCGACGGCGTGCCCTACGAGAAGATCGCCCGCCTGCACGGCGCGGACGTGCTCGCCACGACCGTCGTCCAGACATGCGTCCGGTACGGCGAGGCCGACCGCTGCCGTTTCTGCACCATCGAGGAGTCGCTGCGGTCGGGCGCCACGGTGGCCGCCAAGACGCCCGCCCAGCTCGCCGAGGTGGCGGAGGCGGCGGTGCGGCTCGACGGCGTTCGGCAGATGGTGATGACCACCGGAACGACCACCGGGCCCGATCGCGGCGCGCGCACCCTGGCGCGGTGCGTGCGCGCCGTGCTGGACGCCGTGCCGCACCTGCCGATCCAGGTGCAGTGCGAACCGCCGGGCGACCTGGCCTGGATCGGCGCGCTGCGCGAGGCCGGGGCCACCGCGATCGGCATCCACGTGGAGTCGCTGGACGAGGAGGTCCGGCGGCGCTGGATGCCGGGCAAGTCGTCGGTGCCGCTGGTCGAGTACGAGGCCGCGTGGGACGAGGCGGTCCGGGTGTTCGGGCGCAACCGCGTCTCGACGTACCTGCTGGTGGGGCTGGGCGAGGACCCCGACGAGCTGATCGCGGGCGCGGGCCGGCTCATCGGGCGCGGCGTCTACCCCTTCGTGGTCCCGTTCCGCCCGATGCGGGGCACGCTCGCCGCCCGCGACGGGATCGGGCCTCCCGGCGCCGGCCTGCTGACGTACGTCACCGAGGGCGTGGCGGCGCTGCTGCGCGCGGCCGGCATGCGCGGCGCGGACCAGGGGGCGGGCTGCGCGGCCTGCGGCGCGTGCGGCGTGCTGAGCGCGGCGGGCGGGTGAGGCGCCGATGTACCTCGACGGGAACCCGCGGGCAGCGGCATCGGCCGATCCGCCCGACATCCTCGCGCTGCTCGGCGACCACAGCACGCTGGCCCGGCGGCCCGGCCTCCGGATCGAGCAGGCCGCGGACGCCGCGGCCCTGCGCGCCTACCGGCGGCTGCGGCACGAGGCGTTCGTCCGGGAGCAGGGGCTGTTCGACGGGCACGACCTCGACGACAGGGACGACGATCCGCGCACGGTCACGCTGGTGGCGAGGGACCCGGCGGGCACGGTCGTCGGCGGCGTGCGCCTCGGGCCCGCCTGCGACGGCCCCGACATCGGCTGGTGGACGGGCGGGCGTCTCGTGGTGGCGCCCGCCGCGCGCGGCGCCGGCGGCGCCGGCGCGGCGCTGGTGCGGGCCGCGTGCGCCCGCGCCGAGGCGGAGGGGGTGCTGCGGTTCGAGGCGACGGTGCGGGCCGGGGCCGAGACGTTCTTCCGCCGCCTGGGCTGGACGCGGGTGCGGCCGGTGACGGTCTCGGGCGCGCCCCACGTGCTGATGCGCCACCCGATCGGCCGGATCGCGGCCCAGGCCGCGGCGGCGAAGTCGGCGCTCGGCCCGCTGCTCGCCGCCCTCGCCGGGCGGGATCCGCACGCCCTCGGCGGCCCGGGCTTCACCGGCGACGACGCGGCGCCGGTGCCCGGCGGCGATGTCGTCGCCGCCTGCGACGCGATCGTGCCGTCCATGGTCGAACGCGACCCGGAGTGGGCCGGCTGGTGCTCCGTCCTGGTCAACCTCAACGACCTGGCCGCGATGGGCGCCGCCCCGGCGGGGCTGCTCGACGCGCTCGCCGCCCCCGACGCCGCGCACGCCGCCCGGGTGCTGGACGGCCTCGCGCGGGCCGCCCGCGCGTACAACGTGCCGGTGCTGGGCGGGCACACGCAGCTCGGGGTGCCGGCCGCGCTGTCGGTGACGGCGCTCGGCCGCGCCGCGCGTCCCGTGCCGGGCGGCGGCGGGCGCCCCGGTCATGCCGTGCGCCTCACGGCGGACCTCGGCGGCGGCTGGCGGGCCGGATACCGGGGCCGCCAATGGGACTCGACCACCTCCCGCCGTACGGACGAGCTGCGCGCGATGCTCGGCGCGGTCGCGGCCGGCGCGCCCGCCGCCGCCAAGGACGTGTCGATGGCCGGGATCGCCGGCACGCTCGGCATGCTGGCCGAGGCGAGCGGCTGCGCGGCCGTGCTGGACGTGGCCGCGGTGCCGCGCCCGGCCGCCGCCGCCGCCATGGGCGACTGGCTCACCTGCTTCCCCGGCTTCGCGATGCTCACGGCGGACGAGCCGGGCGCGCCGGCGCCTCCGGCGGGACCGGCCGCCTCGGCGGTGTGCGGGGAGCTGACCACCGGCCGGGGCGTCTCGCTGCGCTGGCCCGACGGACAGGTCACGGAGGCCGTCGCCGGCCCGGTGACCGGATTGGGGACCGCGTGAGCGCCCTGCGCATGGCGGCGGTGTCCGCCGGGTTCGGCCGCGACCTCGAGGAGGACTTCGCGATCGCCGAACGCCTCATCAAGGAGGCCCGCAACGAGGACGTGCGGCTTCTCGCGCTGCCCGAGGCGTGCCTCGGCGGTTACCTGCTCAGCCTCGACGGCGACGCGGCGGACGCCGGGCCGCCCCCGCTCGCCGTGGACGGTCCCGAGATCCGGCGGCTGGCCGCGCTGGCCGGCGACATGGTCGTGGTCGCGGGCTACTGCGAGGACGGCGGCGACGCCCGTTACAACAGCGTGGTGTGCGTCAGCGGCGACGGCGTGCTGGGCAACCACCGCAAGGTCCACCAGCCGCTCGGCGAGAACGCCAGCTACGCCTCGGGCGACGGCTTCCACGCCTTCGACACGCCCGTCGGCAGGATCGGCATGATGATCTGCTACGACAAGGCGTTCCCGGAGTCCGCCCGTGCGCTGGCCCTCGACGGCGCGCAGATCGGAGTGTGCGTGTCGGCCTGGCCGGGCTCGCGGACGAACGCGGCGCGGGACCTGGAGCGTGACCGCTGGAAGCGGCGCTTCGACCTGTTCGACCGGGCCCGGGCGCTGGAAAACCAGATCGTGTGGCTGTCGGCCAACCAGGCGGGCACGTTCGGGTCGCTGCGCTTCGTCGGCAGCGCGAAGGTCGTGGACCCCGGTGGCGAGATCGTCTCGGCGACGGGTGTCGGGCCCGGCACGGCGGTCGCCGAGGTCGACGTGCCGCGGGCGCTGGAGACCGCGCGCCGGTCGATGGGCCACCTGCGCGACCGCCGTCCGGAGACCTACGGGGCGGCGGGGCAGGCGGGGCACGCGGGGTGAGCGTCCTGCGGATCGCCGCGGCGGCCGCCCACTTCGGCCGCGATCTCGCCTTCGACCTGGCCCGCATCGCCAAGGTGATCGGCGATGCCCGCGCCGCGGGCGCCCGGCTGCTCGTGCTGCCCGACGCCGCGCTCGGCGGCTACCTCGCCGACCTGCGCCGGCCGGACCCCGACGCGCTGCCGCCCGCGCTGAAGCCGGACGACCCGGTGATCGCGCGGGTGGCGGCGCTGGCCGCCGAGATGGTGGTGTGCGTCGGCTTCTGCGAGGACGGCGGCGACGTCCGGTACAACGCGGCCGTGTGCGTCAGCGGCGACGGCGTGCTCGGCCTGCACCGCAAGGTGCACCTGCCCGCGGGCGAGACCGCGGCCTACGGTCCGGGCGACCGGTTCGACGCCTTCGACACCCCGGCCGGGCGGCTCGGCATGCTGATCGACTACGACAAGACCTTCCCGGAGTCGGCCCGCAGCCTCGCGCTCGACGGCGCGCAGATCCTGGCGTGCCTGTCGGCGTGGCCCGCCAGCGTCACCAACCGCGCGCCCCGGATGGCCCAGGACCGGCAGTCGCGGCTCTTCGACCTGTACGACCAGGCGCGGGCCGCGGAGAACCAGGTCGTGCTCGCCTCCTCCAACCAGACCGGCGTGATGGGCGGCATGCGTTTCCTGGGCCAGGCCAAGGTCGTCGGGCCGGGCGGGGACGTGCTCGCCCGCACCTGGTCGAAGGCCGGGCTGGCCGTGGCCGAGCTCGACGTCGCCGCCGAGATCGACCGCGCCCGGCGGATCCTGCGTCACCTCGACGAGCGCAGGCCCGACGTCTACCGGGAGGCGCGCGGGTGAGGATCGCGCTGCTCAGCTACTCGACCAGGCCCCGCGGCGGGGTCGTGCACACCCTCGCCCTCGCCGAGGCGCTCGCGGCGGCGGGACAGCACGTGACGGTGTGGACGCTCGGCCGGGGCGGCGATTCGGGGTTCTTCCGCCCGGTCGCCCCGGCCGTGCGGCTGTGCGTCGTGCCGTTCCCCGACATTCCCGGGGAGGGCGTCGGCCCGCGCGTGCTGCGGTCGATCGCGGTGCTGCGCAGGGCGTTCGCCCCGGAGGCGGCGTCCTACGACGTCGTCCACGCCCAGGACTGCATCAGCGCCAACGCGGCCGGCCGGTGCGTGCGGACCGTCCACCACGTCGACCACTTCACCACGCCCGAGCTGGCCGCCTGCCACGAGCGCGCCATCGTGACGCCGTACGCGCACGTCTGCGTGTCGGAGGCGGTGGCGGCCGAGCTCGCGGCCGGGTGGGGCATCACGGCGGCGGTGATCCCCAACGGCGTCGCGTACGAGCGCTTCGCGTCCGCTGATCCGGTCGCCACCGGGATGTGGCGCAGGCGGCTCGGGTCGTACGTCCTGACGGTCGGCGGCATCGAGCCGCGCAAGGGCTCGCTCGACCTGCTGGAGGCGTACGCGCTGCTGCGGGAGGCACGGCCGGACGTCCGGCTGGTGATCGCCGGGGGTGAGACGCTCTTCGACTACCGGGACTATCGGGCGCGGTGGGAGGCCAGGGCGGCGGAGCTGGGCGTCGAGCCGGCGGTGCTCGGCCCTGTCTCCGACGCGGACCTGCCGCCGCTCGTGACGGGCGCGGGCGCCTTCGCGTTCCCGTCGGTCAAGGAGGGCTTCGGGCTCGCCGCGATGGAGGCCCTGGCGGCGGGCGTCCCCCTGGTGGTGCGCGATCTGCCCGTCCTGCGTGAGGTCTTCGGCTCCGCCGCGCGCTTCGCCGCCACTCCCGGGGCCCTCGCCGCCGAGCTCGCCCACGCCCTCGGCCACACCGATCCCGGCAGGCGGGCGGCGGGGCGGGAGCTCGCCGCGCGCCACACCTGGACGGCCGCCGCCGAACGGCACATCGCGCTGTACGAGACGCTCGGGCCGTAGGCTCGGAACGTGGCGATCAGACCCTTCGACGCGGTGCTGTGCGACTTCGACGGTGTCGTGAAATTCCAGGATCTTGAGCAGCAGGCGGAGGTCGAGCGGGCGTACGGGGTGGAGCCGGGAACGGTGGCGCGGGTGACCGGCGGGTCCGCGCTGGTGGTCCCGGCCCTGACCGGGCTGGTGACCCGCGAGGAGTGGCTGGCGTCGGCCGTTCCCGTCCTCGCCGAGCTGGTCGGCTCGTCCGCGCGGGCGAGCGCGCTGACCGCCGACTGGCTGGCGGCCCGCACGTGGGCGGACGAGGAGGTGCTCGCGCTGCTCAGGCGGGCCCGCGCCCGCGTCCCCGTCGTGCTCGTCAGCAACGCCACCTCGGAGCTGGCCGCCCACCTGCGTGAGCTGGAGCTGCACGACGCCTTCGACCACGTCGTCAGCAGCTACGACGTGGGGGTGGCCAAGCCCGACCCGCGGATCTTCGAGATCGCCGCGGGCCGCGCCGGCGTCCCCGCCCGGCGCTGCCTGTTCGTCGACGACCTGGCCGAGAACGTCGGCGCGGCGAGGGTGCTCGGCATGACCGGGGTCGTCTACCGCGCCCCGGCGGACCTGGCGGCGGCGCTGCTCCCACTGCTCGGCGAGGCTCCCTGATGGCGGTGCGCCGGGTGCTGGCCTTCATCGACAGGCCCCGGGAGCGGTTCGGGGAAGCCGCCGCGTTCTGGACGGCCGTGACCGGCACGCGCCTGTCGCCGCGGCGGGGCGACTGCGGGGAGTTCGCCACGCTGCTGCCGGAGACCGGTGACGCGTGCGTGAAGATCCAGGCGGTGGGCGACGGGGGCGGCGCCCACCTCGATCTGGAGGTGGACGACGTCCGCGCCGCGACGACCCGGGCCGTGGCGCTCGGCGCCGCCGTCGCCGGCGACCACGGCGACTGGGCCGTGCTGCGCTCCCCGGAGGGCAGGGCGTTCTGTCTCGTCCCCGGAGAGGGGACGACGCGGCGGCCGCCCGTCTTCGCCGGAACCCGCCTCGACCAGGTCTGCCTCGACATCGCCCCCGGCGCGTACGAGGAGGAGGTGGCCTTCTGGGCGGCGCTGACCGGGTGGCCGCCGCGCCGGGGGTCGCTGCCCGAGTTCACGGTGCTGGCGATGCCGGGGATGCCGGTGCGGATCCTCCTGCAGCGGCTCGGCGAGGGGCCCGGCCGGTCCGCCCACGTCGACCTGGCCTGCGCCGACCCCGACACCGCCCGCGTACGGCACGAGCGGCACGGCGCGGTGCTCGTGGCGCGGGGGCGGCACTGGCTCGTCATGCGCGACCCGGTGGGCGGCGTCTACTGCCTCACGCGCCGGGACCCGGTGACCGGCTCGCTGCCGGGGTGACGATCAGGCGGCGGGGCGCAGGTGCCGCAGCGCGGCCGACAGCCGCTCCAGCTCGGCCACCATCGTGTCCGCCGCCCCGTTCATGACGTCGTTGGGCCGCAGGCGGCCCTCCTCGTCGAGGAGCTGGGCGACGAAGGGGATCGAGACCGCGTCGAACACCGGCACCATCTTCAGCGTGGTGACGACCTGCTTGAGCATCTGCACGGCCCGCGTGCCCGCGGACACGCCGCCGTAGCTGACGAACCCGGCCGGCTTGTACTGCCACTCGTGGTGCAGGTAGTCGAGGGCGTTCTTGAGAACGGCGTTGAAGCCGTAGTTGTACTCCGGCGTGACGAACACGAACGCGTCGCCGCGTTCGACGGTCGCGCTCCATTCTTTGGTGTGCTGGTGGACGTACTGCCGGAGCCGGGGGTGGTTCGGCTCGTCCAGGAACGGCAGGTTCACCTCCGCCAGGTCGACGAGCTCGACCTCGAAGGCGTCCTGGGCGGCCGCGCGGTCGCGGAACCACTCCGCCACCGGTAGCCCGACCCGCCCGGGACGCGTGCTGGCGATGATGATCTGCAGAACTGGCTTAGCCACAATTCCCCCAAACAGCTAATAAGCGGACAGAACCCACCTAACGGTACGCTCTGATCGGCAGGGAACACCGATCGGGGCGCGCCGATTCCCAAGGCGGCCCCGTCCTCTGCGGCCACGCCGCGGAGCCCCAGGAGGAGAGCCCACCGCGATACTCCCCCTGTCGTAGAGCTCCTGCCCGCTACGACCGGCGAGGTAGCCGAGACAGTCGTCCCTGGGCCGACGACGGCGGGGAGTCCGTCGCGCGAGCATTGCCGCTGATCGATCCTCTTCGAAAGGACGAAGCGACGATGCTGTTCGTTGAGCTGCTGGTGCCCCGGGGTGTCTTCGATGAGCAACAGCGCCGAAGCCTCGCCGGGCGGCTGACCGCACGGCGCCTGTTGTCGGCCGCGCGGGGAGAGACGATGGCTGCCGATCCTGGCGTGATCGACCTGTTCGACTCGCTCACCCACACGGTGGTGCGCGAGGAGGAGATATGGAGCGTCGGCGGGCGGCTGCTCGACCCCTCGCAGGGCCCCTGGTACGTGGTGAACGTGATCGTCGGGATGTGGGGGAAGGAGATGAGCGAGCACCTCGTCTCACGCGTCACCGCGGAACTGGCGGAGGCGGAAGGAAATCCCGAGCCGCGGGCCGTGGTGCACGTGATCAGCCTTGCCCAGGGCGGTTACGGGCTGCGCGGGCGGGCCCAGCACTCCTCCGACGTCCTGCGACTGATCGAGCAGGCCAAGACCAGCCCTGCGGCTCCGGTCGCCGCCGACGTGATCGTCGATCCGGTCTGCGGCGCGGCCGTCCCGCTCACGGACGCTGTCATCCTGGAGCGCGGCGGGAAGACCTATGGCTTCTGCTGCACCCACTGCCGCGGGCACTTCGTCAAGCAGTCGACCGACGCCGCGGCGTCCTCATGACGCTCTTCGAGGTGGCCCTCGGCCACGCCGGGTTGTGTGCCCGGGAAGGCCGATGGGCGTGCCGATAGACGCGGCCGGCACACCCCTCGGCACAACCTCAGCGGGCGAGGTGGCGGCTGATGACGAGGCGCTGGATCTGGTTGGTGCCCTCGAAGATCTGCATGATCTTCGCCTCGCGCATGTAGCGCTCGACGCGGAACTCCCGCGTGTAGCCGTATCCGCCGAAGACCTGGACCGCGTCGGTGGTGACCCGCATCGCGGTGTCGGTCGCGACCAGCTTGGCGACGCTGGCCTGCCTGCCGTACGGCAGGCCGGCGTCGCGGCGGCGGGCCGCGTCGAGGTAGGTCGCCCGGGCGCAGTCCACGCCCGCGGCCATGTCGGCGAGCAGGAAGCCGAGCCCCTGATGGTCGATGATCTTCTTGCCGAACGTCTCGCGCTCCTTGGCGTACGCGACGGCCTCGTCGAGCGCGGCCTGGGCGAGGCCGACGGCGCAGGCGGCGATGCCCAGCCTGCCGGAGTCGAGCGCGCCGAAGGCGATGGGCAGGCCCTGGCCCTCCGCGCCGATGAGGCGGTCGGCCTCGATCGGCACGCCGTCCCAGTGGGCGGTGGTGGTGGGAATGGCGTGCAGGCCCATCTTCTCCTCGGGACGGCCGAAGGTCAGGCCCTCGGCGGCGCCCGGGGCGAGGAAGCAGGACACGCCCCGGCTGCCCTCGCCCGTCCGGGCGAACAACGCGTAGAAGTCGGCCCGGCCGCCGTGGGTGATCCACGCCTTCGTACCGGTGATCCGGTAGCCGTCCTCCGTCTTGTCGGCCCTGCAGGTCAGGGCCGCCGCGTCCGACCCGGCCTGGGGCTCGGACAGGCTGTAGCCGCCGATCAGCCGCCCGGCGAGCATGTCCGGCAGCCAGCGCTCCCGCTGCTCGGGCGTGCCGTACGTCGCGACGGGGAAGCAGGACAGCGTGTGCACGCTCACGGCGACCGCGACGGCGGCCCACCGCGCGGCCAGCTCCTCGATCACCTGGAGATACACCTCGTACGGCTGGCCGCCGCCGCCGTGCTCCTCCGGATAGGGCAGGCCGAGGAGCCCGGCCGCGCCGAGCGTGGCGAACAGGCCCTCGGGGTAGGTCTCGGCCCGTTCGTGCTCGTCGACCCGGCGGGCGAGTTCCTTGTCGGCGATCTCACGCGTCAGCTCGATGAGGTCCCGGGCGTCCTGTCCGGGCAGCAGACGGTCGACAGTCACGGCACCTCCACCAGTGCGGGGTCGTCCAGCCGGGCGAGCAGGGCCGCCGCGCGGTCGCGGAACTCCGCGACACGGGCGAGCTTCACGCCCTCGTAGCCGCGGATCACGTCCGGCAGTGCGGCGATCTCGGCGACGGTCTGAGCGGTCGCCGGGGTGAGCCGCTCGATCGCGCGCCGTACCAGCTCGCGGTACTCCCCGACCAGCGTACGCTCCACGCGGCGGACGGCGGCGTGCCCGAACACGTCGAGGGCGGTGCCGCGCAGCACGCGGGCGGCCCGCAGCCCGCGGAACACGACATCGGCGGACCGGCGCAGCCTGATCTTGCGCCGCAGGCCCATCGCCCGCAGCAGCGGCGGGTGCAGCAGCACCGACACGGCCGCGCCGGGGCCGAACTCCCGCTCGCGCCGGGCCCGCTCCACGGGGTCGAGGTGCAGCCGGGCGACCTCGTACTCGTCCTTGTACGCCATGAGCTTGTGCAGCCCCCGGGCGTAGGCGAGCCCGATCCGCGCGCCGGCCTCCTCCCCCGCCCGCCCGGCGGCCAGCGCGGCCACCCGGCGCACGTCACGCGCGTACGAGCGGGCGTAGGCCGCGTTCTGGTAGCCGGTCAGGTCGGCGATCCGCACGGCGAGCGTCTCCTCGAGCGCTCCGGTCCCGGCCGCCTCGCGCAGGGCGGCGACGCCGACCGGCACGGCGGGAGGGGCCGGGGGGATCGCGGCCCGGAAGACGGCCTCGCGGTCGATCACGGCGGCCCGTCCCCACCGGAATGCCGCCAGGTTCCGCTCCACCGCCGCCTTGTTGAGCCGGATGGCCCGCTCGATCGCGCCGGCCGAGATCGGGATGCAGCCGTGCTGGTAGGCCGCGCCGACGAGCACGAGGTTGGCGGGCATGTGGTCGCCGAACAACGCCTCGGACAGCGCGCCGGCGTCCACCTGGAGGCAGGCCTCGGGCAGGGTGGCCGACGCGATGCGGGCGACCGCGTCCTCGGGCCCGGACAGGGCGGCGCGGCCGGTGACCATGGCGGCGGTCGGCACGATCGCGGTGTTCACGACGGCGACCGTACGGCCGGGCGAGGCGACGGCGAGCGTGTCGTCCGCGGCGGCGGTGAGCACGTCGAAGCAGACGAGGACGTCGGCGGTGCCGCGGGCGGCGCGGACCGACCCGCCGATCGGGTGCGGGGACACGCGCACGTCGCTGACGACGGGACCGCCCTTCTGCGCCAGCCCGGTCTGGTCGAGCCCGGCGGCGTGCAGGCCGTCGAGGTGGGCGGCCATCTGCAGGATCTGCGAGACGGTGACCACTCCGGTGCCGCCGATGCCGGGCATCCGCAGCAGCACCGAGCGCTCCGGGAACCGCGGCGCCGGCTCGGTCAGCGCCACCGGCGGCTCGGGCACGGTACGCGACGCCGCGGGACGGGGCTCGACGAGCAGGAACGACGGGCAGTCGCCCTTGAGGCAGCTCAGGTCGGAGTTGCACGATGCCTGGTGGATGCGGGTCTTGCGGCCGAACTCGGTCTCCACCGGCTGCACCGACAGGCAGGTCGAGGCGTCCCCGCAGTCGCCGCAGCCCTCGCACACGCGCTCGTTGACCACGACCCTGGCCCTCGGCGTGGGCAGTTTTCCGCGTTTGCGCAGCCGCCGCTCCTCGGCCGCGCACCGGTCGTCGTGGATGAGCACGGTCACCCCGTCGATCGCCGCGAGTTCCTTCTCCACCGCCGGGAGGTCGTCGCGGTGCCGTACGGACGCGATCGGCGCCAGCCGCACGCCCCGGTAGGTCTCCGGCTCCGGGGTGGTGACCACGACGCGGCGCACGCCCTCGGCCGCGAGCCACCGCGTCAGCGCCGGGACGTCGAGGCGGCCCTCGGCGCGCTGCCCGCCGGTCATCGCCACCGCGTCGTTGTAGAGCAGCTTGTACGTCATCGAGACGCCGGCGGCGACGGCGGCGCGCACGGCGAGCGAGCCGGAGTGGTGGAAGGTGCCGTCGCCGAGGTTCTGGGTGAAGTGGCGGTCGGAGGTGAAGGGGGCGAGGCCGAACCACTGGGCGCCCTCGCCTCCCATCTGCGTCATGCCGATCCGCCTGCCGCGTCCGTCGCCGTCCAGGGCGATCATGGCGTGGCAGCCGATGCCCGGGCCGACCAGCGTGTCGTCGGAGGCCCGCGTGGAGGCGTTGTGCGGGCAGCCCGAGCAGAAGTACGGCGTGCGGACGGCGGCCAGAGGGAGCATGACGCGACGCCTCGCGGGGGCGGGCGACAGGATCGCCGCCCGGCGGGGCAGGCGGTCGGGGCCGAAGCAGGTGGCGAGCGCCCCGGCCACGTCCTCGCCGCCGAGCGTGCCGCGCGCCGTCAGCAGTTCCCGGCCGACGACGTCGGGCCGCCGGCCGGTGTCGTACAACGCCTGCTTGAGGTGCCCCTCCAGGAACGGCACCTTGTCCTCGACCACGAGCACCCGGTCGAGCCCGGCGGTCATGGCGGCGAGGTCGTCGTAGGCGAGCGGGAAGGGCATGGCGAGCCGGATCAGCCGCAGGCCGAGGTGGTCCATCGCGGCCTCGTCCAGGCCGAGGTCGGCCAGGGCGCGCAGGACCACGGCGTAGGAGGCGCCGGACGCGAGCACGCCCGTCGTGGCCCCCGGCGCGTCGTGGGTGATCCGGTTGAGGCCGTGCGCGCGGGCGTACTCACGGGCCAGGCCGAGTCTGCGGGTGAGCATGTCGTGCTCGGCGTCGAGCGAGGCCGGGCCGACCAGGGTGGGCGGCGCTCCCCGCTCCGCGCGGTCCGGCACCGGGACGCCGGACCGGATGGTTTCGCGCAGCCGCCCGAGGTCGACGGTGGCGGAGGCGTCGGCGACGTCGGCCACGATCTTCAGGCCGGCCCACAGACCGGTGGCCCGCGACAGCGCCACCGCGTGCAGCCCGAGTTCGACGACCTCCGCCACGGAGCCGGGGGCGAGCAGCGGCATCGACAGGCTCTGGCACATCGGCTCGCAGGAGCTGGGCACGGTCGACGACTTGCTGCCCGGGTCGTCGCCGATCCAGGCCACCGCCCCGCCGAGCGGCGCGGTGCCGGCGACGTTGCCGTGCCGGATCGCGTCCGCGGCCCGGTCGAGGCCCGGGTTCTTCCCGTACCAGAAGCCGGTCACCCCCTCGTGCCGGCGGCCCGGCACCTGCGCGAGCAGCTGCGTGCCCGCCACCGCCGTGGCCGCCAGCTCCTCGTTGAGGCCGGGCCGGGCCACCACCCCCGCCTCCTCCAGGAATCGCGCGGCCCGTGCCATCTCCAGGTCGACGCCGCCCAGCGGCGAACCGGGATATCCGGAGACGAACACCCGCGTGTCGAGGCCGCGCGCGGCGTCGAGGCGGCGCTGCTCCAGGGTGAGCCGGACGAGGGCCTGGACGCCGGAGATCAGCACGGTGCCGTTCTCGGCCGCGTACTTGTCGTCGAGCGAGACGGCCGGTGAGGACACGGGCGAGGACACGCGAACCTCCTGGGATCGAGGGGTGACCCACAGCACACCAACGCCCACGGCGTCCGCGCAAGCATCGCGCGGCAAGCCGCCCGGAAAACGCAAAAAGATGGGGAATCGCGCCCGGAACGCTACTGTTCTTTGCGCCGATGACGGTTGGAGAGGGACATGCCCATGGCGGAGATCGACGACATCGACCACCGGCTGCTGCGCCTGCTGCGCGAGGACGGGCGCAGGACCTTCTCGGAGATGGCCGCCGAGATCGGGTTGTCGGTGGCCGCGGTGAAGCGGAGGGTCGACCGCCTGCGGGAGATCGGCGTCATCACGGGCTTCACCGTGCGGATCGACTACGCCAAGCTCGGCTGGGGCATCGAGGCGTTCACCGAACTGCGCTACCCCGGCACCACCCCGGTCGGCAAGATCGTCCGTACCGCCACGGATGTGCCGGAGGTGCAGGAGGTGTTCACGATCGCCGGCGACCCGGACGCGCTCATCCACGTCCGCGTCCGCGACCTCGGCCATCTCCAGCAGGTCATCGACCGGCTGCGCCGCGCCGGCGACGTGACCGGCACCAAGACCCTGCTCGTGCTGGGGTCGTGGACCCGCGACGTCGGGCCGGTCGAGGACCTCAGTCGTCGTCCCCTCGGGAGCTGAAGCCGGCGGAGTTCACGAAGTCGATCAGCGGGCCGTCGGCGAGCCTGCCCGTCCGATGCGCCCGCTGCAGCTTGATGAGCAGGTCGCGGACGCGCCGCGCGGCCTTGTCGCCCCTGCCCCTGCCCTCGGCGAGGTCCCTGGCCGTCTTCCTGATGGCGTCGTGGGCTTCGCGGGCCAGCTTCGGCTCGATGCCGCCCCGGCTCTCCTGCGCCTGCACGGCGTGGTCGAAGGCGGCCAGCCACTCCATGTAGCCGCGGTAGACGCGTCGCGTCGCGGACGGCGTGGGAGACGGCCTCGGTGACGGCCTGAAGGACGGTGTCCTGGACGGCCGGGGCGACGGACTCGCCGAGGCCTTCCTCGACGGGCCGGGTGACGTCTCGGCGCGGGTGGCCGCCGGCGACTGGGCCGCGACCGCGGGTTCGGCCCGCCCGCCGCCGTCGGACAGCGCCGCCACCCCGATCGTGATCACGGCGAGCCCCGCCACCGCGGCGCCGAGCCGGATCAGCGTCCGCCGTTCGGGCGACCGCGGAGTACGGCCGGCCGGGACGGCGGGCGGCGGGGCGTCGAGCAGGGCCGTGTCGCCCGCACGCGCACCACCCGGATACGGCCCGTGCGCCGGGGCCGCCCCGGTCTCCCACGCCACCGGCCCGCCTTCCCACGCCGCCGAGCCGCCTTCGCGCCCCGGCTGCGTCGCGGAGAGGGCGACGGTCGCCAGGACCCGGCGCGCGACCTCCGCGTCGGCGGGCCGTGCGGCGGGGTCCTTCGCCAGCAGCGCCATGATCAGGCGTTCCAGCTCGGCGGGGATGTCGGGCCGGTGCCGGCCGGGCGGCACCGGGGCCTGGTGCATGTGCTGATACACCAGCTCGGGGGCCGACCCGGTGAACGGCGGGTGCCCGCACAGCAGCTCGTAGCAGACGCACCCCAGCGCGTAGAGGTCGCAGGCGGCCCCGCCGCCCCGGCCGTCGATCTGTTCCGGCGCGAGATACGCGGCGGTGCCGACGACGGTGCCCACCATCGTCAGCCGCGCCGCCTCGGTCGCCACCTGGGCGACGCCGAAGTCGACCACCTTGAGCACGCCGCTCGCGGTGCGGTGCAGGTTGGCGGGTTTGACGTCCCGGTGCACGACCCCGGCGCGGTGGGCGGCGTCCAGCCCCGCGGCGGCCTGGCTCATGAGGTCGCACGCCTCCGCCACGCCGTACCGGCCCCGGTCGAGCAGCTCCGCGGCCAGGCTGCGGCCGGTCAGCAGCTCCATCACCAGGTAGGGCCGCGCGTCCTGCTCGCCGACGTCCAGCACCGTCACCACGTTCGGATGGACGACGCGGGCGGCGGCGCGTGCCTCGCGGGCGAAGCGTTCCCGTGAGGCGACCCCGGCGACCTGCGGCGCGAGGATCTTGACCGCCACGGGGCGGTGGGCACGCAGGTCCCGGCCCCGCCAGACCTCGCCCATCCCGCCCTGGCCGATCAGCTCCTCCAGCTCGTAACGACCGCCGAGCGTGGACGGCACCACGTCCCGCACCTCCCCATAGCGACTCGGGCCCAGATGATCGGGAGCCAACCTATCCTCTCGGGCAGGCCGGGCGGGAACGGCCGGACCGCCGGACGCCTTCCCCGGCGGCGACGGCACGGGCGGCCGCTCAGGCGCGTAACTCGGGGAACTCGTCGTCCCGCCACTCCCTCGACGGCGGGGTCCCCTCCTGCGCCGCGGAGGTCTCCCTGGCCCGCAACTCGCCCCGGCGGATCTTCCCCGAGATCGTCTTGGGCAGGTCGGCGAACTCGATCCGGCGCACCCGCTGGTACGGCGCGAGCCTCTCGCGGGCGTGCCGCAGGATGGCCGCGGCGGTCTCCCGGTTCGGCTCCCAGCCCGCGGCGGGCACCACGTACGCCTTGGGCACGGCGAGGCGAATGGGGTCCGGGGCGGGGACGACCGCCGCCTCCGCCACGGCGGGATGCTCGATGAGCACGCTCTCCAGCTCGAACGGCGAGATCTTGTAGTCGGACGCCTTGAACACGTCGTCGGTGCGTCCCACGAAGGTGATCGAGCCGTCGGCGTCCCGGACCGCGACGTCCCCCGTGTGGTAGAGCCCGCCGGCCATGGCCTCCTCGTCGCCGTCCAGGTATCCGGTCATCAGGTTGACCGGACGGGCGGCGAGGTCGAGGCAGATCTCGCCCTCGTCCGCCGGCCGGCCGGTCACCGGATCGACGATCACGACCGGGACGCCGGGAAGGGGGCGGCCCATCGAGCCGGCCTTCACCGGCGTGCCGGGCGTGTTGGCGATCAGCGCGGTCGTCTCGGTCTGGCCGTACCCGTCGCGGACGGTCAGCCCCCACGCCCGCTCCACCTGGGCGATGACCTCGGGGTTCAGCGGCTCCCCCGCGGCGACCGCCTCACGCAGGCGGCCCGGCCCGTCCCCGAGGTCGGCCTGGATGAGCATCCGCCACACGGTCGGCGGCGCGCAGAACGTGGTCACCTCCGCCCGGCGGATCAGCGCGAGCAGGGCGGCGGCGTCGAAGCGGGAGTAGTTGTGCACGAAGACCGTCGCCTCGGCGTTCCACGGTGCGAACAAGCAGCTCCAGGCGTGCTTGGCCCAGCCGGGTGAGCTGATGTTGAGGTGGACGTCGCCCGGCCGCACCCCGGCGAAGTACATCGTCGTCAGGTGCCCCACCGGATAGGACACCTGGGTGTGCCGCACGAGCTTGGGCCTGCTGGTCGTCCCCGAGGTGAAGTACAGCAGCAGCGGGTCGCCGGGAGAGGTCCGGGCCTCGTACGGCTCCGGATCCGGCATCGCGTACGCGTCGCCGTACCGGAGCCAGCCGGTCGCCTCGCCCACGCAGACGCGGCCGTAATCGCCCGGGACGCCGTCGAACTTGTGCGTGTCGGCCGCGTTGGCGACGACGTGCCGGACGCGTCCCCGGCGCACGCGGTCGGCGAGGTCCGCCGTGCCGAGGGCGGTGGTCGCCGGCATGATCACCGCGCCGAGCTTCATCACGGCCAGCATCGACTCCCACAGCTCGACCTGGTTGCCGAGCATGAGCAGCACGTGGTCGCCCGTGCCGACCCCCTGTGCGGCCAGCCAGGCGGCCACCCGGTCGGAGCGGCGGGCCATCTCGTCGAAGGAGTGACGCCGCTCGGAGCCGTCCTCCTCCACGATCCACAGGGCCGTGCGGTCGTTGCCCCGGGCGATGACGTCGAACCAGTCCGTGGCCCAGTTGAACCTGTCGCCGAACACCGGCCACGCGAACTCACGCGCCGCCCGCTCGGGGTCCTCCCGTAAGCGGAGCAGCAGGTCGCGGGCTTCCCGGAAGGCGTGGGTGCCGGTCGTCTCGCTCACGCGGAACTCCTCATCGTCGAAGCGGTCCGTCACGGCTTTCTGTCAAGGCCGGCGCCGTCTGTCAAGACCGGCGGGGACGCGCGGGGCGAGGCCGGATTGTCCTCATTCGGTGCTGCGGGCCGGGGAGGTCCAGGAGCCGGCCGCGCGGAGTTCCTCCAGGCGCTCGCGGGCCTCGGACAGCGCTATGAGCACGTGGGGATCACCGGGCGCCCGGCCGGCGAGGTCCTCGTACAGCTCGATCCGCCGGCGGCACAGGCCGGCCTGCAGGTCGCGGTGCTCCTGCTCGCCGACGCCGCCCGCCATCGTCTGCAGCAGGGACTCGGCCTGGTCGATCAGCTCGGCGCGTTCATTCGCGCTCATGGGCGGCAGGCCGGCGTGGGGAGACTCGTCGCCGAGCTCTTCCCGGTTGCCCAGCCACACGTTCAGATTCCCGATCACCTCGGCGAGGTGGTCGGCGCTGTCCAGCACCTCGGCCGCGCGTTCCGGCAACAGCCAGGCGTACAGCAGGCGGCGGCGGAAGTCCCGCTCGGCGTCGGCGTACCGCTCATGCGCGGCCTGCCGGCTGACCGTTCTGCGACCGGCCCTGCCCAGGGCGACGCCTATGCGTTCCCAGCTGACGTTCCTCAGCCGCTCGTAGATCACGGCGAAGGTCAGCAGACGCTGCGCGTCCTCGACCAGCCTGGCGGCCTCCTCGACGAGCAGGACCTCGTCCGAGCCGGGCCGGTTGGTCGGCACCAGCGCGGCGGTCTTGTCCGCCAGAACACGCCCCCGTTCCGAGAGGGCCAGCCGGGCGAGCCCCGCCCATGAGTAGTTCGCCGACCCGAGCGCACGCGGATCGTCGTGCCGTCCGGGGGGAGGGGCAGACTCGGTCACAGGTCAAGCCAACCTTGACACCGGAAGAGGTGTCAAGGATGTCTTGACGTCGAGGTGCGGCGCAGGCCGTGGTCACACACCCGCCTCCACGTCGTCGGGCTCCTCGTCGCCTTCGGCGGCGAGGAGGGTACCCTCGGTGAGGGCGGGAGCGCGGCGGCTCGGCCGGAAACCGAGCAGCGTCTCGGCCAGTTCCTCGTTGCCGGCGAACCCGGCGTCGGCGTCGATGGTCTGGTCGCCGTCCCAGAGCATCAGCATCGCCGAGACCGCGTGGGCGCTCTTGTCATGGTGCATGTCGTAGTGCGCGGCCATCGGCACGGTGTCGAAGTGGATCCACAGGTCGTGGCCGGTCATGAACAGGTCGAGACCGAACTTCACGGTCAGGCCCAGCAGCTCGGGCTTGTACCGGTCGTCGATGCCGGCGAACGCCTCGTCCAGCGCGATCACGCGCGGGCAGGTGGGCTTGGCGGACGAGTAGAGGGCGTTGGCCGCCGCGAACAGCGGGAGGTGGATGGCCGCCGACTTCTCCCCACCGGACATCTCCTCGTGCTTGGCCCGGGTGAGCTTCACCTCCTTCTCCCCCGGCACGGCGAGCACCAGCTCGAAGCCGTACCAGGTGCGGTAGTCGAGCACGTCGGCCAGGGCCTGCCGGTACGTGGCGCGCGGGTGCGCGGCGCGGTAGCCGCGGATCATCTCCCGCAGCAGACCGCGCAGCTCGGCCAGCCCGGCCGCGCCGAGCCCGTGCGCGTCCCGGTCGAGGAGCCGCGCGACCGCGACCTGCCGGTCGTTCAGCCTGTCGGAACGGCCCCAGCGGATGCCGATCCTGGTGCCGGACGACATGGGCCGCGACCGGGTGTCCTCGTTCATCCCGCGCACGAGGTCGCGCGCGGTGCGGACCCGGTCGTGCACCTGCCGGGCGAGCGCGGTGAGCAGTTCGTCCTCCAGCACCGTCCGCTCCCGCTCCTCGAGCAGCACGCCCTGTTCCCGGACCCGGCCGGCGACGCGCCGGGCGAACGCGGCGACGGGATTGCGGCCTCCCTCGTCGCTGACGTAGACCATCACGACGCCGGTGGGGTCGTGCTCCAGGCGGTAGTCCTCGGCGCAGCCGTCGAGCGCGTCCTGGAAGGTCCGCAGCGAGGCCGACAGCCGGCTCGCGGAGCTCTTGAGCGCGCTCTCCCCCGGCACGCGGATGTCCGCCATCTCCGCGGCGAAGGCGTCCAGCAGGGCGGCGACCTCTCCTGGCAGCACCCGGCCGACGAGGGCGGCGGGATCGGGCGGCGGCCCGCCCCCCTCCCCGGCGATGGCGTGGGCGGACAACTCCGCCGCCACCGACGCGGCCGCCTCCGCGGGCTCGGGCCAGCCGACGTGGGCGGGCCACGGCTCGGTGGCGGCGACGCCGAGCAGCGGGCGCAGCTCCAGGTGCGCGTACGGCCCGAACGACGCGGCGTGCTCGAAGAGGTGCCCGAGGGCCTGACCGAGCGATGCCTGACCGTGCTTGAGGTCGTTCTCGGCGACGATCAGCGCCCGGTCCTCCCGCGCCGCCGCGGCGGCGTGCTCCTCGCACCGCCGGCGGACCTCGGCGAGGTGGCGCTCGGCCTCCTCCACCTGGGCGAGCACCTCGCGCAGCGGCGCGTCGAGGGCCTCCTCACCCGCCCTGAGCTCCTCGGCGTCGGCCCGGTGCTCCCGTTCCTTGTCCTGCAGAACGCGGGAGTCCGCGTCGTGCCGCTCGCGCTGCCGCGCGATCGCGGCCTGCCGGGAGGCCAGGTCCCGCTCCTCGGACGCGGCCCGCTCACGGCCGTCGTGCAGCCGCTGTGCCGTCGCGAGGAAGTCGTCGACGGCCCGCGCGACCGCGTCGACCTCCTGCTCGGCGACGGGCATGCTCCGTTCGGCCGCGACCTGCCGCAGCCGCCGGCGGGCCGCGTCGACCTGGGCCACGGCGGCGTCGAGGTCGCGGCGGCGGCCGGCCAGCGCCGCCCGCGCCTGGGCCAGCAGCGCGGACTCGCGCGACACACGGGCGAGGGCCGCGGCGACCGCCGTGGCGGGCGGAAGCTCCCGCCGTGCCCGGGCGAAGTCCTCCAGGCGGCGGTTGGCGCGCGCCAGGTCCCGCTCGGCGGCCTCGTGCGCCCGGCTCGTCTCGCCGATCATCTCGTCGTACTCGGCGAGTCTGGCCGCGCGGCGGTTGGCCCGGTTCGTGGCGCCGATGTATTCGGGCGACGGCTTGGGCCGGGCGCCGACGAGGAGACCGAGACCGAACTGGGCCCCGCGGGTCACCACCGGCACCGGTCCACCCGGTCGATCCCGGTGGGGCGTGATCGTGTCGGCGACCGCGACCGACCGCAGCACGTCCACGACGACCGCCGCCGGAACGAGGTCCTGCTCCTCCGGCACGAGCACGTCGGCGAGCGTGGGGCCGGCCGGGCGGCTCTCCTCGGGGAGCGGGAGCAGGTAGCCGTCGGGCTCCGGCGCGGCGAGGGCGTCGAGGGTGTGCCGCGCCTGCGGGTGCACCCAGGCGGTCAGCAGTCCCGCGCCGTACAGGGCTCCTTCGAGCCCGGCCGCCTCCTCCGCGCCGAGGCCGTCGGCGAAGCGGACGAGCCGCCACAGGGGCGCCCCCAGGCGTCCGTCGCGGTCCGCCGTCCGGCGGTCGTCGTGCGGCGGCGCCTCGTCGCGCTCCGCCGCGATCTCCTCCCGCTCGCGGCGCAGGCGGACGAGCTCGGCGGCGAGGTCGCGGACCCGGGCGGACAGGCGTTCCGCGGACCTGGCCGCCTCCGTGCGCCGTTCCTCGGTCCGCACGCCGTAGACCTCGGCCGGGGACGGCGCCCCGGCGTCACCGGCGTGGCCGAGGGCCTCGGCCAGCGCCTCCACGTCCGCCGGCCCGGCCACGGCCTCGTCGTATCCGGGCCGCTCGTCCCCCGTGTGCTCGTCCTCCCTGAGGTCCTTCTCCACCGGCGCCGGCGGACCTGCCCAGCGGGCGGCCCAGGCGTCGAGGGCCTCCCGCGCGTCGCGGCGCGCCGTCGCCAGCGCGGCGTCGGCGTCCTCGCACCGCCGTTCCCGTTCCTCGACGTCCTTGTCGGCCTTGTCACGGTCGGTCTCGGCCCGGAGCCGGTCCCGCTCCGCCCCGGTCACCCCGGCGATCTCGTCGCGCACCTTCGCGACGTCGTCCCGGCGGGCGGCGGCCCGGGCCCTCGCCGTCGTGAGCAGGTCCTCCCCCGTGTCGGCCGGGCCGTCCCCGTCGTGGGAGATTCCGGCCCGCTCCGCCGCGTCCGCGAGGTCCGTGGCGTGGCGGACGATCGCCGCCCTCGCGCCCTCCAGCCGCTCCGCGAGCTCGCCCGCCTCCCCTTCGAGGGCGGCCAGGTGATCGGCGGCGTCCGCCAGCCGGGCCCGCTCCCGCTCGATCTCCTCGCCCGTCTTGGCGGTCTGACGGCGGCGCAGGTCAAGCTCGCCCCGGGCGCGGTAGGCGTCGTCCGCGCGCAACGCGGCGAGGCGGCGCTCCAGGCCCTCCCGCTCGGTCTCCGCCGCGGCGGCGGCCGCCGCCGCGGTCTCGCGTGCGGCCGCGGCCGTCCTGCGCGTCTCCTCGGCCCGCACCAGCGTGCGGGCGTGGTCCACCGCGCCGTCCATCTCCGTCTGGATGCGGGACAACCGGGCCTTCGCGTGGGTGCGCAGATAGGCGACGTAGTCGGTCAGGAACGCGCGTACGGCCTCGTCCGCGACGGCGAAGTCGTCGAACTGCTTCTGCACCGCCGCGAGGTTCTCGAAGTCGCGGGCCGCCTGGTCGACGAGCTCCTCGTCGAGAGGGCTGAGACCCGAGGTGAGCGTGGCGGACACCTTGTCGGGGTCGAGGTCCTTGGCCAGCAGCGGGCGGCGCAGCGCCAGGAGCAGGTCGAGGAGCTGGGTGTAACGCTCCCTGCCCAGCCCGAACAGCCGGGCGTCCACCGCGTCGCGGTACTGCGTGGCGGTCTCGCTGTGGGCGTCCGGCCCGAGTACGGCCTTGAGCTGCCGCTCGGTGAGCGGCCGGGAGTCGGGCGCCAGCAGGCCGAAGTCGACGCCGAGCCGCTTGTCGGTGACGAAGAACGAGGTGCGCACGCCGTCGCGGTGCCGGTGCGCGCGGATGCCGATGACGAGGGTGACCGTCTCGTCGGTCTCGGCGGGCTCCGCCCCGATCTCCCGCCGGGCGAACTCCATCCACACGTAGCCGTACTCGGCCTCCTGCCCCCGGTAGAGCAGGTTGGACTTCATCGTCCGGTTCTCGCCGCTGAACGGGTCGAGCCGCCGGGCGTCGGCCACGCCGTCGAGGATGAACGGGAAGAGCACCTCGAGCGCCTTGGTCTTGCCCGAGCCGTTGTGCCCGCGCAGGACCAGGCGCCCGTCGGCGAAGGCGAACTCCTCGTCGACGTAGTCCCAGACGTTGACCACACCGGCTCTGCTGGGCTGGAACCGGTCGCTCGGCGGCGTCATCGCTCCTCCTCCTGCGCCGGCGCGTGCTCCCACGCCGACGGGTCCTTCTGTGGGGCCGGCGCGGGCAGCGCCACCAGCGCCAGCTGGCCGCCCGAGGTCCGGGTGGGCAGGGCGGCGCGGATGTTGCGATACCGCAGCGCGGCGGGCAGGACGAGCACGCCGCCGGGCACCGGCCTGAGCAGCATCAGGTCCGCGAGGAAGGCGACGACCGCGTCGAGCAGCCCCCGTGCGTCCTGCTGCCAGGCGGTGGTGAACGAGGCCGCCCCGAACTCGTCGTACAGCTCGGTCGTCATCGACTCGAGGCGGCCGCGCTCCACGAACGGCGCCTCGGCGGGCGCGGGCCGGTCGCCGGGGGAAACCGGCTCCGCCTCCGCGGCGGACCAGGCGAGTTCGGAGACGACGCCGTCGCGGGGCAGGCCTGTGTCCATCCGCGCGACGAGGCCCGCCTGATCGGCGGCGAGCGCGGGGACGGGCAGCCGCTCCGGGACGTGCTCGGGGTCCTCCAGCAGGTCGGCGATCTTCGCCAGCAGGAGGCCGGCGGCCCGGCTCACCGCGTTGCCCCGGCCCGGGAACGGCCGGTCGGTGAACACGCCGCCCGGGTCGGCGAGCATGACGCCCTCCGCGCGCCGTTCCAGGGCCAGCCCGGTGAACCGGACGAGGTCCTCGGCGAGGCACGGGGACCGCAGCGCGTCGGCCACCTCGGGGTCGACGTCCGCGTAGTACACCACGGGGAACTCGGTGAGCAGCCGCCTGGCCCTGCGGACGGGGTTCGCGTGCGGCGGCTCGTGCACCAGGCCGGCCGCGCTGGTGAGGTGCTGGACGGGCCGGGCCGGCTTGAACAGCACCGCGCAGATGTCGTGGTCGATGTCGTACAGCGCGTCGCCGCGCTCGGTGTCGCGCGCCCACCACTCCAGGCTGCCGTCGGACAGCCGGAGCGCGCCGCGGTCCACCAGCCAGCCCAGCACGTCGACGACGGCGGCCTTGTGCGAGCCGATCGCGGGGTCGAAGCCGAGACCGCCGACGGAGTTGGCCAGCGGCGTGAAGGTCCGCACCAGGTCCGCCAGGCTGATCTCGATGCGGGAGCGCTGGAACGACCCGAGCACCAGGCACAGGTAGGCCAGCCGCCGGCGGTCGAACGGCTTGCCCTTGCGGGAGAAGATCGAGCGCTGCGTCTCGTCCAGGACGTCGAGATGGCGGACCAGCCGCACGTGGTGGGTCGTGGCGATCAGCGTGTAGCCGAGCAGCTCGCGGAAGTCGCGCGTCATCTCGTCGGCCCACCGCAGCACCTGGTCGAGCACGCCGGGGCGCGGCCGCTCCTTGGTGATCAGGTCGCAGGTCAGCACCCGGCGGACCGCCTGCTGGTAGGAGCCGAGGTCGGCGGCGGAGACGCCGACGGCGGCCCGGGCGCGAGTCGTCACCGGGAACCCCCCGCCCGCGAACCCGCCACCGGCGTCCGCCCGGCGATCTCGACCCGGAACCCGGGCAGGTGGAGCAGCCCCCGCGCGGTGCGCACCGCGCTCCCGCGGTCGGACGGCACGAGCCGGATCATCACGGCGTCGTCGGCGCCGGACCCCCTCCTCAGGCGGCCGGCGACGACCGTGCGTCCCTCCAGCGCCCGTGTCATCAGCTTCAGCAGGACCCTGGTCTCCGCGTCGTCGAGCTCCCGGCCGTGCGCGCCCATCCCCACCAGGTGCCCGGCGGCCTCGCGCTCGGCCGCGCGCTCCGCGGCCTGCTCGCGGCGCAGCGCCGCCCGCGCGCCGGGGTTGCCGCGCACCGGCGTGGGCACGCCCGTCGTGGGCGCCTTGCCGCTGCGGAAGAGCGTGACCGACACCTCCACTCCCGGCGCGTCCCACCACGTGTTCCTGGGCGAGATCTGTTCGGTGTCCTCGTGGGCCGCGCCCAGGTGCCGCGCGCTGCGCAGGTTGAACGCCGCGCCCATCAGCGCGTGGGCGGCGCCCTCGTCCGGTGCGTTCCAGACCCACTCGGCCAGGTGCCGCAGCTGGGTCGCCCGGTTGACGCCGCCGCGCTGCGCCTCCGAGATCTGACGCAGCAGCGCGATCACCCCGGACACCGCGATACGCGTCGCGTTGCGCAGCTCCCCCGCGCGGGACTCCTCCGGCCCCTCGGGCGCGAACCACGCCCGCAGCACGGACCAGCGGCGGCGCCAGTCCTCCAGCCGCTCGTGGCGGTCCATGAAGGGCCGCTCGTCCGCCGCCGCCGCGCGGTCGAGCAGGGAGGCGAGGCCGCTCGTCTCGACGTCGCGTACGGCCGCGGCCAGCCGGGGAAGATAGCGGTCGAGCTCCGCCATGAACTCGGACATGTGCGTCAGCAGCGCGTTCTTGTAGCGCAGGAAGGTCTCGGGAGAGGCGTCGGTGGAGCGGATGATCTCGCCGAGCGTCACGTGGAAGTGCGCGGAGCGGCGTCCCATGTCCTCCATCACCGAGTCCAGCCGGGACAGCCGGCGGTAGACCTGCTCGCCCTGCCCCGCGCGGTTGGCCGCCGCCAGCGCCTTGAGGTCCTCCAGGATGTCGGAGAAGACCAGCCGCGACAGGTTCGCGTCCTGGATGCGGGCGGCGAGCAGGCCCTCGACCGAGGTGTACGCCCAGTAGCCGAGCTCGCTGAACTGGTAGACCGACTGCCTGTTGCGGTAGCGGACGAGGTTGCCGGCCCGCGAGGCGTCGTCGAACCGGTGCACCACCCCGTCCTCGTACAGGGCGTCCAGCCGGTCACGCAGGTTGCCGTCGAAGGTGGGCACCTCGTCGTGGAGCCGGGCGAGCTCGGTGAGGGCCCCCTGCACCTCGCCCGCGTCCACCTGGACCCGGTGCACCTCCCGCAGCCGGTCCATGGCCCGCAGCACCCACAGGTAGGCCACATGGTCGTCACGCCTGGTGAAGTTGAACAGCCTGAACCGATCGCTGATCGCCGGCGAGTCGAGGTCAAGCGCCCTGCGTTCCGCCATCCGGCCCCCCAATCCGTGTCACGGATCCCTGCCGGGAATCCGTGTCGCACCCGCCCGATCGCGGAGTCCCGCCCGCCACGAGAGGCGGGCGGGGCTCCGCGTGCCGAGGAAGACCGTATTGGAGGGCACCGACAGTTGCGACCTGTCCCGGCGTCCACGCCCGACGTCGCCTCCGATTCCCGGCAGCGGGCCCGGAACCCTTGTCGGCCGTGGACGCGGAGCGTCAGCGGAGCGCGTGCGCCTTCGCCCAGTCCACTATGGCCGCGGCGATCAGCTCGGGGTGGTCTTCGGGCGTGTGGTGCCCCGCGACCTCGTCGAACCGCCGGATCTCGAGGGCGGCCATGGTGGCCGCGCACCAGTCGATCATGTCCTCGTGCACCATCGTGCCGGGTCCGGGCGCGAAGGCGAGCAGGAGTTTCGGCACCTCCGGACTGGCGGCCAGCCACTCGTCGTACGCCTCCACGCGTGCCACCACGTCGGCCGGCTCACCACCGAGCGGCATCGAACGGGCCCATCGCAGCAGCGGCAGGCGACTCTCCCTGGTCGGGTACGGCTTGCGGTAGACGGCCAGGTCGTCCTGGTCCATGGGGCCGGCGACGGTGCCCGGCAGTCCCTTCAGGAAGGCGTCGTCGTCCAGGATCATCTTCTCGCCGACGCCCTCCGTCTTGATCGCCGCGAACAGCTCCCGGCCGCCATCGGGGAACTCCTCCCAGCTCATCGGCTTGACGATGGTCTCGGTGAAGGCGATCCCGCGTACCCGATCCGGATGACGGGAGGCCCAGTCGAAGGCCAGGGCGCCGCCCCAGTCGTGCCCGACGAGGACCACGTCGCGAAGGTCGAGGGCGTCGAACCAGGCGTCCAGATAGCGGGCGTGATCCGCGAAGGTGTACGCGATGTCGGGCTTGCCGGACTCACCCATGCCGATCAGATCGGGGGCCAGGCGGCGGCCCTCGCCGACCGCGGGGATCACGTGCCGCCACAGGTGGGACGAGGTGGGGTTGCCGTGCAGGAACACCGTCGGCGCCCCGGAGCCGGTGTCCCGATAGTGGATGGTGGAGCCGAGGACGTGCTGAACAGGCATGACAGAGCCTTTCAAAGGTTGAGCTTCGTGATGCGATCGACCGCGATCTCGATGACGATCCGCCCGGGTGGGTCGGGCGGCGCCGTGCCGTACCGCCCGGCGTAGCGGCGCGCCGCCTCGCCGACGCGGCCCGGGTCGTCGTGCACGGTCGCGGAACCTTCGAGCGTGACCCAGCGGAACCCGTCCACCTGACAGAGCGCCGCCCGGCCGCCGGAGGCGGCGGCCAGGTTGCGGGCCTTGACCGAGGAGGCCACGGTCAGCACGCGGGCCAGGCCCGCTCGGGGATCCCAGGTGAAGCGCACGGCCACCACGTGCGGCGAGCCGTCAGGGCGGAGGGTGGTCAAGGTCGCCACCGCCGGCTCGGCCAGGAACGCCTCGATCGGGCTCACCGGAAGGCGGCCACGTTGCGTACGGCCCAGTCGGCGAAGGACCGGGGAGCGCGGCCGAGGACGCGTTCGACGTCCGGACCGGCCCGCCGCTCGGCCTCCAGCGGCTCCCCCAGGATGGCGAGCGTCCCCTCCACCACCTGCTCGGGCATGAAGTGCAGCATCTGCGCCCGCGCCTCCTCCCGGGTCTGCTCGGTGAATCGCACCGGCGTGCCCAGCGCGTCCCCGATCGCCGCCGCGCGTTCCCGCGGCGTGGTCGGGGCGGGGCCGGTCAGTTCGTAGACGCGGCCCGCGTGCCCGTCCTCGCGCAGGACGGCCGCGGCGACCTCGGCGATGTCGTCCGGGTCGACGGTCGGCAGGCCGACGTCGCCGAACGGAGCGGCGATGGTACGGCCGCCGCGTACGGACTCGGCCCAGGCGTAGGCGTTGGAGTGGAAGCCGCCGGGCCGCAGGATCGTCCACTCCAGGCCGGACCGGCGCACCGCGTCCTCGAAGGCGGCGGGGTGGCCGTAGAACTGCGGCCTGGTCCCCGCTCCCTGGGAGGACAGCAGGACGACCCGGCGTACCCCGCCGGCCCGGGCGGCGTCGAGGATCGCCTGCGGGTCCTGACCGGCCACCAGCAGGAACAGCGCGTCCGCTCCGTCGAGGGCGTCCTTCAGCCCGGCGGGGTCCTCCAGGTCGGCCCGCACGTGCCGTACGCCCTCGGGCAGTGCGGCGGCCCGCCGGGAGACGGCGGTCACCCGCTCGCCCGCGGCGGCGAGCAGCGCCACCAACCGGCCCCCGACGTTTCCGGTGGCGCCCGTCACGACAATCATGGTCGCTCCAATAAGTTAGTTGGCTGACTTACTGGGAGCAACCGTAGCGGTCGGGGGTCCGCTTGTCGACTCCCAGTCAGTCGCCCGACTGACTCACTTTCCCGGTAGCGCTCAGTCCTTCACCGCGCCGGCGGTGACGCCCGCGGCGACGTATCGCTGCGCGATGACGAGGAGGACCGTGGCCGGGATCGAGGCGACGACCGCGGTGGCCATGATGGCGTTCCACTGCTGGTTGTTGTTGCCGATGTAGTGGTAGATGCCGAGCGTGATCGGCTGGTGGCCGCCGCCCTGGTCGAGTGTGGAGGCGAAGACGAAATCCGACCACGCCCACAGGAACGCGAACAGCGACACCGTGATGACCGAGTTGCGGCTCACCGGCAGCACGACCGACCAGAACGTGCGCAGCACGCCCGCGCCGTCCACCCGGGCCGCCTGCAGCAACTCCTCGGGGATGCCGGACATGAACGCGGCGAGGATCAGCACCGCGAACGGCACCGCCAGAGTGGAGTCCGCCACGATCAGCCCCGGCACGGTGTTGAGCACACCCGTGGCGAGGAAGATGGCGTAGAACCCCATCGCCATGATCACGCCGGGGATCATCTGGGCGATCAGCAGCAGGAAGCCCAGCACGCCGCCGCCGCGCGGGCGCAGCTTCGCCAGCGAGTACGCCGCCGGCACCGCGATCACCAGCGTCAGTGCCACGGTGCCCAGCCCGACGACCAGGCTCACCCCGAGGTACGGCAGCTGCTGCTCCAGGACCGCGCGGTACCCCTCGAGCGTCCCGTCCACCGGGAACCAGTACGGCGGCGTCTTGCGCATGTCCTGGTCCCGGGTGAAGGACACGTTGATCATCCAGTAGACGGGGAACAGCATGAGGGCGGTGAACACCACGCCCAGGCCGGTCCGCCACCAGCCACGCCCGGTCGTCCTCATGCCGCCCCCTGCCGTCGCTGCGCGCGGATGTAGACGAGACCGAAGACCAGCGCGATCACGATCAGCAGGTTGCCGACCGCCGCGCCCGGCCCGAAGGAGGGCAGCAGATTGCCGAAGCCCAGCCGGTAGGACCAGGTGGCGAGCGTCGTGGACGCGTCGCTGGGCCCGCCCTTCGTCATGATCCAGATGATGTCGAACACCTTCAGCGTGTAGACCAGCCCGAGCAGCAGCGTGATCGCCGAGACCGGCCGCAGCAGCGGGAACGTCACCCTCCAGAACCGCTGCCAGCCGGTCGCGCCGTCCAGCTCGGCCGCCTCGTGGATGTGGGACGGGATCGCCTGCAGGCCGCTGTACAGCACGACGAGGTTGAACGGGATCCCGATCCAGATGTTGGCGATGGTCACCGACCACAGCGACCAGTCCGGCGACGTCAGCCAGTTGACCGGGTCGATCCCCACCGCCGCGAGCACCGCGTTGACCACGCCCGACTCGCTGTTGAGCATCCACGACCACGTCGAGGACGACACGATCAGCGGCAGCAGCCACGGCACCAGGAACAGCGCGCGCAACGTCGCCGACAGCCGGAAGCTCCGGGTGAAGAACACGGCCAGGGCGAGCCCGATGGTGAACTGGAAGGCCAGCGACACCACGGTGAACACCACCGTGTGCCACAGCGCCGGCCCGAACGTCGCGTCGCGGACGACCTTCGCGTAGTTGGCGAGCCCGGTGAACGGCGCGTCCCCCTGCACGAACGACCGCACCGTGTAGTCGCGCAGGCTCAGGTCGACGTTGCGGTACAGCGGGTAGACGTAGAACGCGAGCAGGTAGACGACCATCGGCGCGAGGAACGCCCAAGCCGCCCACCGGCCCGATCGCCGTGCGGGCGCGCGGTGGGCGCTGCCGGCCCCCTGGGAACGTGGCGCCGGGACCCGCACCCGCCGGCTCTCCCCGGCGCGCGGAGGCGGCGTCTGTGTTGCGTGTTTCATGCTTTCCTTCGTCTGACGAGAGGGCGGGCCCGGACGCTCCGGGCCCGCGCGCCGCGCCTGCTGAGCCGCGCCTGATGAACCGTGCCTGATGAACCGTGCCTGATGAACCGCGCCTACTGGATCGCGCTCGCCGCCGTGGCCTGGGCGGCCGTCAGCGCCTCCTGCGGCGGCTGCGACCCGCTCAGCGCGGCCTGCATCGCCTTCCACATGGGCTCGGAGATCTTCGGGTACTTCGTGCCGAGATCATCGCTGGTGCGGCCCTTGGCCGCCTTGACCGCCTCCACCCACACCTTCAGCTCGGCATTCCGCTCGACCTGCGTGGCCTGGACCTCCTCGGTCGGCGCGATGTACGACAGCGTCGTCGTGGTGGTCAGCGAGTTGCCGGTGCTGGCCAGGCACGTCACCAGCTTCTGCGAGGCGACGTAACGGGCGATGTCCTTCTGCACGGGCACGCTGACGAACTCGCCTCCGGTCGGCGCCGGGGCGGTGCCGCCACCCTTGGCGGGGATCGGGATGATGCCGTACTCGAAACCGGTCTTCTTGGCGTTGGCCAGCTGCCAGGTGCCGTTCTCGCCGAACGCGAAGTCGCCGGTCGCGAACTCCTGCCAGCTCGTGGTCTGGGTGTTGTTGATCACCGAGGTGGGGGCGTACCCCTTCTTCACCCAGTCGGTCCACAGCGACAGCGCCGCCACGCCCTCCGGCGAGTCCAGCTTGGTGAGGTTCGCGCCCGCGCCCCAGAACCACGGCAGGAACTGGAAGCTGCCCTCCTCGGTGCCGATGGCGGAGAACGTGATGCCCTTCTTGCCCGCCGCCTTCACCTTCTCCAGCGCCGCCGTCAGCGACGCCCAGTCCTTCACCGCGGCCGCGTCCACCCCGGCCTTCTTCAGCACCTCCTTGTTGTAGTAGAGGGCGAGGGTGTTCGCCCCGATCGGGACGCCGTACGTCTTGCCGCCGATCTGGCCCGCGGCCAGCAGGTTCGGCGAGACGGCCGAGGTGTCGATCTTCGTCTCGTCGGTCGAGGTCAGCACGCCCGCCTCGGCCAGCGTCGAGACGACCGGGTTGTCCACGATCAGCACGTCCGGCGAGTTGCCCTGCTGGGCCGCCAGCAGCGCCTTGTTGGTCAGGTCGGTGGTGTCGTAGGCGGTCCGCTTGACGGTCACCCCCGCCTGCGTGCCGCACTGGGTGAGCAGCTTCACCCAGTCGGAGGAGTCGTCGAACTGCGGGTACGGGTCCCAGATCGTGTAGGTCCCGCCGCCCGCGGCCCGGCCCGCGCCCGCCGGGGCGCCGCCGTCACCGCCGGACGACCCGGAGCACGCGGTGAGCCCACCCGCGACGGCGAGGACCACCAGGCCCAGGCCGGCGGCGCGCCGGCCCCTGTCGAGGCTTTCCATAGCGTTCTTCCTTTCGATGTCCGGCGCGGCTCAGGTCAGCTGGATGTAGTCCAGCTCGGCGTAGCCGGTGCCGCCGGCGAAGTTGGGGGACCCCTTGGCCAGGCGGATCACGTTGTAGCCCGCCCGCAGGTTGACCGTGGTGCCGACGGTGGCGCCGAACTGGCCCCAGGCCGCGGTGGGCGGGTAGCTGACCGTCGTCCAGGCGCCGCCGTTGTAGGCAAGGCCCTGCGTCGCGGTCGCCCCGGTGGCGTTGGCGTAGCCGATGGTCATCGTGTACGCGCGGGCCGTCGGCACGTTCACCACGAAGTCGACGTAGCTGTCGGTGCTGTGCGTGCTCGTGTTGTTGTCGATGCGGCCGACGTAGCCGCCCTCGGACGCGCTGGAGCTCGTGAGCCGCTGGGCGCGGAAGACGGCGGCGTTCTCCGCCTCGTACCGCTGCTGGTAGGACGGCACCCCGCTCACCGGCTGGATCACCAGGTTGTAGGCGCTCGTCGCCGACATGTTCGGCACCGAGACGCTGATCTGCCCGTTGCTCACGGTGTACGTGCTCGTCGAGACGGTCGTGGGCGCGGTCACGGCGGTGAAGCGGCCGCTCGCGGGGGTCGACTGCAGGGTGACCCGGACCGAGGAGCCCAGTGCGCCGATGCCGGTGACGCGGACCGTGTTGGTGCCGGACTCGTTGCCGAAGACCACGTTGACGATCTTGCGGGTGGCGTCGTAGGAGGCGAAGCCGTCCAGCCCGGTCTGGGTGGCGGGGGTCGTCGTCACCATGCGGCCGGCCATGTCGCCGTACCACTTGTACAGCCACCACGTGCCGGTGGGCTGGCTGTTGTTGACGACCAGCCCGTTCAGTGTGCCGTACTCGTACCAGAACGCCCGGTGCGCGGACTCGACGCCGCCGCGCTCCAGCTTGGCCACGTAGCTGGCGATCCGGCCGGGGACGTCGACCTCGCTCGTCGCGGCGTACTCGTTGATGGAGATGCGCCGGGGGCTGATGCCGAGCGAGCTTTCCAGCGCGCGGTAGTCGGCGATGTGCGCGGCGATGGCGGTGGGGTCGCCCAGCTCGTGCCAGCAGATGACGTCGGGCAGCGTGCCCGTGGCCTTGGCACTGCTCAGGAAAGACGACAGCCAG
Source organism: Microbispora sp. ZYX-F-249 (assembly GCF_039649665.1). Taxonomy (NCBI): domain Bacteria; kingdom Bacillati; phylum Actinomycetota; class Actinomycetes; order Streptosporangiales; family Streptosporangiaceae; genus Microbispora; species Microbispora maris. Next base: position 54,864 of record NZ_JBDJAW010000043.1, read on the forward strand.
GAGCGGTTGTAGTAGGAGGTGCTCGGGCCGACGATCGGCGTCGTGCTGTCGAGCGCCCGCACGGCCCGGTAGGTGCGCGTCCAGCCGTCGTTGAAGGACCCGGCGGCGGAGGTGTTCCACGTCCAGTCGGGCTCGTTCCACAGCTCCCACCCGATGACGTTGGTCACCGAGGTCGCGTTGAGACGGGCGCGGACCATGGTGTCGACCTTGGCCAGCCAGTCGTTCCAGCTCACCCACCCGTACGGGAAGTTCGGGTAGATGTCCGGCATCCGGATGAACTCCCCGGCGCCGACGCGGGTGGCCTGCGGGGCCACGAGCAGTGAGTCGCCTCCGGGCGGCTGGCCGTTGGGCCGCTGTCCCACGCCGGGGGCGGGCTGGGTCAGCGAGTTGAGTTTCAGCGGCAGCAGCGTGGAGTCGGCCGGGCGGCCGTTCTCCGCCAGGCCGTACAGGCCGCCGGCGGCGACATGGGTGACGGGCCGGAAGGGCTGGGCGACGTTCACCGTGAGGGTGGCGCCCGCCGCGCCGGCGGGCGTCAGGGGGACGAGCGCCGTGGTCAGGGACACGGCCAGCGCGGACAGCAGGACCGCGCTTCGGGGTCTGCGCATGAACGACCTCGCTCTTTCTGTAGCTCAGGTGGGGGGTAGAGCAGGAGGTGAAGCGGGACCGTCCCTCCCCGAGCCGGCGGACGCCGTGGACGGTCCCCATGCGGGCGGGCCGGACCGGAACTCTGCCGGGGCCGGCCCGCCGCGGTCATCCGGCGGCGGCGACCGGGATCCAGACCCGCATCGGGCCCTCGCTCCGGTTGCCCCACAGGAAGTACGGCACCGCCGTGAGCGTGAGCGGCGTGACCGCCCGCTCCCGTCCGGGTGCGGCGGTGTACAGCGAATCGCCGGCGTCGGCGACCAGTCCGCGGGCGGTGAGGACGACCGGGACGTCCGGCAGGTCCTGCCGGTGACCCGCCGTGATCGGAGCCCCGGGGTCGAGCCGCACGTCCTCCAGGACCGTGCCCGGCGGCAGGTCGGCCTGCTCCAGGCAGTACACGAGCGGGCCGCGCGCCAGGGCGACGCACCCGCGCACCGCGTCGACCCGTGGGTGGGCGGCCACCTGCCGGACGGACATGTCCAGGTCGAGGACGACGGTCGTGCCCGGCGTCCAGGCGCGGGTCAGCCGGACGTAACCGTCCCGAACGGGCGCCCGGACCGGTTCACCGTCGACGCTCACCGTGTACGCGGCGCACCAGGCGGGCACGCGCAGCGCGAGTGCCCAGGGCGCGTCGGCCTCGGAGGTCACGGAGGTCACGGCCAGCTCGACGCGTCCCTGCCAGGGGTAGGCCGTGCGCATCTCCACGCGGCGCCCGTCAGGGGTGGTCAGGGTGGCGTCGCCGTACAGGTGGATCTGCAGGCCGCCCTCGTCGGCGGTCGCCAGGTAACCGGGCAGCGAGGCCATGAGACGGGCGATGTTCGGCGGGCAGCAGGCGCACGAGTACCAGGGCAGGCGGCGCGCCGCCGCCTCCTCGCCCGTGCTCGCGTGCCCGGTGCGCACGTGCAGGGGGTTGGAGTAGAAGAAGTGCCTGCCGTCGGACGACACGGCGGCGGCGACCGCGTTGTACAGCACCCGTTCCATCTCGTCGGCGTAGCGGGCCCGGCCGGTCGCGAGCAGCAGCCGCCAGTTCCACTGGAAGCTCGCGATCGCCGCGCAGGTCTCGCCGTAGGCCCGGTCGGGCGGCAGCTCGTACGGGTCGCCGTAGGCCTCCTCGCGGTGGCGCGAGCCGTGCGCGCCGGTGACGTAGGTCCGCGAGCGGAAGGCGTCGGCCCACAGCCGCTCCGCCACGTCCAGCAGCGCCAGGTCGCCGGTCTCCACGGCGACGTCGACCACCCCGGCCAGCAGGTACAACTGCCGTACGGCATGCCCGGTGACCTCGCGGACCTCGCGTACCGGCTGGTGGTCCTGGTAGTAGCGGGGGCCGAACCGGCCATGGCCGAGCAGGCCGCGCCCGCGCAGGTCGAGGAAGCGCCGCGCCAGGTCCAGGTACGGCCGGTGGCCGGTCACCCGGTACAGCTCGGCGAGGGCGGTCTCGACCTCGGGGTGCCCGCAGACCTCCTCCACTCCGTCCGGGCCGAACCGCTCGACCAGCAGGTCGGCGAACCTCCGGGCGACGGTCAGCAGCTCGGGGCTCACCCCGGCGCGGGCCGCGGCCACCGCCGCCTGGAAGAGGTGGCCCGCGCAGTACAGCTCGTGGCTCCAGTCGGGCCTGGCCCACCGCTCCTGCGGCGCGACGACGGTGAAGTAGGAGTTGAGGTAGCCGTCCGCCCGCTGGGCGCGGGCGAGCAGCGCGGTCGTGCCGTCGACGAACGACCGCAGGCCGGCGTCCTCGGGCGAGGTCGCGAGCTGCCAGGCCGCCGCCTCCAGCGTCTTGTGGACGTCGGAGTCCGCGAACCACATGCCGGCGAACTCGTCCTCGGACTCGCCCGCGGCGGCGCGGAGGTTGCCGATGTTGCCGCTGCCGTGGAGGTTGTCCACGCAGTGCGGCAGCGTGTCCTCGGCGTTGCGCCGCCGCCACCGCCCGAGCAGACCGCCCGCCCCCAACCGGGCCTGGCCGAGGCCGAGCGGCCGCAACGCGGACAGGGCGCCCGGAGTCGGGGTGACGGGCCCGGCGGTCTCGAGGCCGGGTGCGTCCGGGACGGTGTCTGACAGCTTCTGCTGGGTCATTCCTGATCTCTCGTGTCGTGACGCGGGACGTGCGAGACTCCGCCGGGGACGACCGGGCGGAAGGAAACCTAGGAAAATAAGGAAAACGGTTGCCGGAAAGCTATCAACGGCCTCCCGGGCCGTCAATAGCGGGTTTCGCCCGCGTTACACGGGGTCGCCGACATCGGAACGGTCCGGCGATACAGTGGTCTGAGGCAACGCCATCGGAAAGTGGAGGAAACGTGGGAAAACTGGAGCGTCACGCCACGATCGCCGACGTCGCGGCACTGGCCGGGGTGTCGGTGGGCACGGCCTCCAAAGCGCTCAACGGACGAGGATCACTGCGGGAGGAGACCCGCATGCGCGTCCGTGAGGCCGCACGGCAGCTCAGTTTCGAGGCGAACGCCGGTGCCCGCAGCCTGCACTCCGGACGCACCTACACCGTCGGAATGATCACGACGGACACGATCGGGCGGTTCAGCATCCCCGTGCTGATCGGCGCGGAGGACGCGCTGGGCGCCGGGGAGATGTCGGTCTTCCTCTGCGACGGACGGGACGACCCGATCCGCGAGCAGTACTACGTCAGGACGCTCCTCAGCCGCCGGGTGGACGGGATCATCGTGACCGGCCGGCGGACCGAGGCACGCGCGCCGATCGCCGCGGACCTGCCCGTGCCCGTGGTGTACGCGTTCATCAGTTCGGCCGACCCCGGCGACTGCTCGGTGGTCCCGGACGAGGCGGGCGGCGCCCGAAAGGCGGTCGAGCACCTGCTGGCCGTCGGCCGCACCCGGATCGCGCACGTCACCGGGCCGGAGCATCACAACTCCGCCCGGGTGCGCGCGGCGGCGGCGCTGGAGCGGCTGGCGCAGGACGGGCTGGAGGTGGCCGCGCCGCCGCTGTTCGGCGGCTGGAGCGAGGCATGGGGACGCCAGGCCGTCGGCATCCTGCTGGCGGGGCGGGCGGAGTTCGACGCGGTCTTCTGCGGCAGCGACCAGATCGCCCGGGGCGTGTGCGACGCGCTGCGCGCCGCCGGCCGGCGGGTGCCGCAGGACGTCGCTCTCGTCGGCTTCGACAACTGGGACGTCATGACCGAGGGCTGCCAGCCGCCGCTGACGAGCGTGGACATGAACCTCGAGGGCCTGGGCCGGGCGGCGGCCGAGATGCTCCTGGCCGCCATCAACGGCTCCCCCTCCCCCGGCCGGCATGCCCTGCCCTGCCACCTCGTCGTACGCGAGTCGAGCGCCGTCCCGCTTCCGTGAGCGGCGCGGCACGAAGGCCTGGGGTTGCATCCGGTACCCAGGTACAGGCTTACCGTCGACGCATGACCCGAGACATCGTCATCGACCAGAAATGGGTGCCGTCCGCGTGCACGCTGCCCACCGCCGAGCAGCCGCTGCGGCTGGCCGAGTTCGACGCGTTGTTCGCCGAGGCGGTCCGGGCGGTCCGGCGCGAAGAGCGTGAGCGACTGCGGCTGGAACTCGTCCCCGCCCCCGAGCACGCCGCGCGAGCCGCCGGGCTGACCGTCCGGGAGAACGGCTGCTGCTCCTTCTTCACCTTCACCCTGACCGTCGCCGACGGCGGCCTGACGCTGGACGTGAGGGTTCCGCCCGAGCACGTCGAGGTGCTGGACGCGCTGCAGGCCCGCGCCGAGACGGCTCGCGAGAGCAACCGCACCGGTGCGCCCGCCGGGGTGAGGAGGCCGGCGTGAAGCAGGACCTCGTGCTGCGGGGCCAAGGCGGGTCGTACCTGCGCAGTGGGCAGGTGGCCGAACTGGCCGGGGTCAACATCCAGACCCTGCGCTACTACGAAAGGCGCGGCCTGATCGCCGAACCGGCGCGCAGCCCCGGCGGCCACCGCGCCTACCCGCCCGAAACCGTCACCCTGCTGACGGTGATCAAAGCCGCGCAGCGGCTCGGGTTCACCCTGGAGGAGGTGGCCGAGTTGCTCGACACCGGCAGGCGCCGCCACCCCACCCCGGATCTGCGGGCCCGCGCTCAGGCGAAGATCGCCGAGGTGGACGCGAAGATCGCCGATCTGACCACGATCCGCCACGCGCTGACCCGGGTGGTCACCGCCGGATGCGACAGCCTGACTCACTGCACCTGCCCCGACTGCCCGCTGCCCTTCGCCGACCTGGCCGGCGGCCGCACCCCCGAGGAGACAGCTGACCTGTGAGCATCCACGACCGCCGCCGTACGCCGGTCGCGGTCCCGTCGGCGCTTCCGGCGGGGCGGCCGGCGGAGCCGGTCGCGGTGTCGCTCACCGCCGCCGCTCATGCGTCGAAGGACCGCCCGCAGCGGCGGTGGGGGGTGCGGCCCAGGCCCGTCCGGCTGCGGATGCGGCGGCTGCTGACCCTGTGATCACTCGGACGGCACGGGAATGCGAGGTCAGGCCACCTTGGCGGACGGCGCGGTCCACGTGTTGCAGGTGCCGGGGTCGGCGGTTGCGAAGCCCTGCCCGGCCCAGTAGGTGATCGATTTCCTGCTCCCGGTGTTCTTGCCCGCCCACTCACGCATGTAGGCGAGCATGTCGTCCCAGTCCTCGCGGCCACGGTGCAGGGACTTCCAGGCACTCCCGACGAAGGCGCTCGCGAGGCAGAGGTTCTGCAGGTTGTGTCGCCGGTACCGCTCGGCCGATTCCGCCTTGTTGCTGTGAGGAAGCTCGTCCAGGGCCCGGGTGATGCCGGCGAGGTTCTGAACGTGCTCGCCGTAAAGCGAGGTCGTCAGGAGGAACAGGAACAGGTCGCCGGCACCAAGGAGGTCCTTGTCCAACACGATCTGCATCACGCGGGAGGAGTCACAGTAGTAGCCGCCCCAGTCGTTCCACTTCGTCCCGCAAAATCTCGCCGGCGCCTTGGTGGCGTACACGACCTTGGGTGTGGACCACTTCAGTCGCGCCGCCGTGAATTGCCCGGCCCAGGTCCGGTTGAGACAGGTGAGGACCCCGTTGAGATGACTTCTCGCCGACTTCGGATCGAGCCTCTTGATGGGCTTTTCCGCACAGGCGGTGGTGGGCAGGGCCCCTGCCTTGTACAGCGCGTTCTGCGTCAGCGTCTTGCTTTTCACGGGGCGGGCCGCGGCGGAAGCCACCGGAACGAGCACCACCGCCACGGCGGAGGTGAGCGCGATCATGGTCTGTTTCACGTGCGACGAGACTACAGCTCACACAAAGCCGCGAGCAGAGCGATTCTAGACATTTCCCGAATCATGCTGCGGCTTGTGACAGCGCGTATACCCATGCTCGTGTCCGGCCGTTCCACGAGTTCCGGGCACTTGCGACGTTTCCGGCGAGGCGCGCCGTCGAGAACCACCAGGTTGAAGAGACATTCCACCGGAGGGAAAGAAACCACATCAGGCCGCGTCCGGCACCGTTGGCTCTCATGCGATTACTCCATGTAATCTCCTGGCCATGACAACGATCAATCGGGGGACGCTCCTGGAGTTGGTCCGCAATCGCCCCCTGCTCGCGGCGGAGCTCCTCGGGGACGCCCTGGCCGCCGGCGACGAAGAGCCCGCCGATGGGGGAACCCTCCTGCGGCGATTCCCCCGGCCGGAACTCACCGGCACGGACGAGCCCGCCTTGGCCGCCCGCTACCGCGAGATCGTGGCCGACGCGCGCCGAACCCGTGCCCACCGGGCGGAGACAGTGTTCGAGGGGTTGATCGCGTTCCTGCGTGCCCGCATCGCCGAGGATCTCAACCAGCTGGACAGGTCCGCCGACGCCGGGGAGCCGGACTCGCACAAAGTGGAGCGGGATCTGACCGCGAAGCGGGACCGCGTGGATTTTCTGGAGTCGGTGCTCGTCGGCGAGCTCTACTTGGCGCTCGAGGAACACGCCCAGGCGGAGCACCTGCTGAAGCTGGAGGCATCGGCGTACAACTGGCACACCGACTACCAGGACAAATGGCGGCCATGAGGCACGGCCGTCTGCCCGTCGACCGGGCGGGTGTGAGCAGCGGGCGCATGCCGACCGGAGTCCTCGCGCCACCCCCCAGACCACCGGGACGGAGCGCGGCGGTGACGACGACGTCGCTTCGAGACCACAGGTTGGTTGTGACCATCTCGGCGAGCAGCACATACTGGATGGAATGAAACCAGCCAGCGGCGCGTCCCGCCGTCACCTGCCCACAAGTCCCTTCAAGCCCCCGCCTCCTGCCCCGCCTGTCGAGCAGTTCAGCGTGAACGACCAGGTCACCCATGATCGGTACGGTCTCGGTGTGGTCGTGGACGTAGAGGAGGGGGTCGCTGTGATCGTCGATTTCCGGTCACAGCAGGAACGAATCCCGACCCCATACAAGAAGCTGCACAAGCTCTGAGAGAGCTGCGCCGTAGGGAAGCGCGTCGCACGAGTACGGCTCCGCCGGCGGTATGCCGGCGGGCGTCCACGCGCCGGCGCCCTCCCTCGCGGCCAGAATCCGAATCTCCAGCCGCCCTCGCGAGAAGCGCACCTGCCCGGAATGGGCAGCGGCGCCTTGCAGGATCGACGAGGTGCGGCACGAGGGAGCGTCTGCCCGGACATGAGTCGGGGCCCGCGCTCGACGAGCGCGGACCCCGAATCAGATGCGGGCCTGCGTCAGGCGGGCACGATGTTCTCGGCCTGGGGGCCCTTCTGGCCCTGGGTGATGTCGAACGACACCTTCTGGCCCTCGTGGAGCTCGCGGTAACCCCGGGCGGCGATGTTCGAGTAGTGGGCGAAGACGTCGGGGCCGCCGCCCTCCTGCTCGATGAAGCCGAAGCCCTTTTCCGCGTTGAACCACTTCACGGTTCCGATAGCCATGTGAATCTCCTTTATCAGGGACCGAAGCGAAATCCGCACTGCGCAGATTCCGTGTCGCCGGATGAGGCCCCCTCCGGAGATGGCCGGGAAAACAGAAATGCGCCTGAAGGTCACATACCGTCAGGCGCACACAAGTTTCATGGGTACCACAACTGCAACGTTCTGAACGCTACCACACGCCCTGGGGTGACGCGTGCAGATCTTTGCTGTCCCTTCCGCGAGCCGGGCGGTTCAGGATGCCGGGCAGCGGTGGCGCGCGTCGCGGTTCGGGGAGCAGCAGACGACGGCTCAGGTGACGAACCGGCCGGCACGCAGCCAAATCCCCCGCTGCACGTCCAGCCGGCGGACAGGGCCTCCCCCGCGTTCTCCAGTCGCAGCCCAGGCCCGAGCGCGCCTCGTAGTCCGGCCGCAGGCACTGTGACTCGGCCGCGCGATAGCGCTCGAATCCGGTAGCAGTGGCAAGTGCATGAGACTCTCGGGCCTGGTCGTTACAGTGGGACGCGGTCCCTGCCTGCTATCACCGGGCAGGGGCCGCACCCGGCCTCGTCGAGCGGGTTGCCGAAGCCTGATGATCACCGCTCCTCCCGGATCCTGCCCGGACGCCGGGCAGTCGTGGTGGCCCAGAATCTGTAGCGCGCCCCGATCGGACAGCGACGAGATCTCACCGCATCCGACGCTTCCGAGGTCGCTTTCCCCCTTACCCCCTACGACGGCCAGAGATGGGATGCGTCCTTTTCCAGACGGAAACACCACGCCACAATGCAAAGAGGTGGATCGTCGGCGGATCGGTGGCGGGCGTGCCGCGGCCGGGGAGGGACGATATGTCACAGAAGTGGAAGATCTCGATCATCGTGTTGGCGGCGGTCGGAGTGATCTCCACGCCTCTGATCTGGCTATTGGACGATCCCAATGCGGGGCAGCTCACCGGAGCCTCCATCCAAGCCGCCGTCGGCATAGCAGCTCTGGTCTGGGCGCTGTTTCAACACCCCTTTCAGCACCCACAGAAAGGTACGAAGGACACGGCCGTGGGAACCGGAAAGGCCCGCGCGACCGGTGGAGGGACGGCCATCGCGGGCATCAAGCGCCCACAGGGCCGGGGAAGCGGGTCGGCGAGGGCGGAAAACACCGGGAACGCCACCGCTGACGGCGACGGCAGCAGCGCCGTCAGCGGCATCGACTACAGCTGACAGGCTGGCCTGACCAAGCGGAGGAAGGAATGGTCGCGTGGCCAGGGAAGACAGACACCCGGAGCGCGCCGTAAAAGCCGCCGCTTCTGTGGCGGCGACTGATACTGGAGACGCCATGGCCGCGTCCGGGGCTACGGCAGTCACCGGCTACCGCGGTCCGGAACCGGGATCTGACGGCGTCCCCGCTGTCCCGGTGCGGGTGTCCAACACCGGAGACGCGAACGCGGCCGAGCAAGCGGTGGCCAACACCGGCTACATCGGCGCATTGACCATCGTGCAGCAGCGGGGGCCCCGTCAGCCGGCCTCCTGGCCGCACCAGGTCGGTGTCATCCCCTCCCGGGCACAGTCCTTTCAGCACCGCAGCGAAGCGGAGAAGCTGAGGACGATGGTCGAGGGCGGCGGCACCGCAGTACTGAGTCAAGTCCTGACCGGCATGGGCGGGGTGGGCAAGACCCAGCTCGCCGCCGATTACGCTCTCGCCGCATGGGACGACGGCAGCGTGGACGTTCTGGTGTGGATCAGTGCGAGTTCCCGCTCGCTTGTCGTGACTGGCTACGCGCAGGCCGCCGTGGAGCTGTGCCGGGCGGACCCCGATGCTCCCGATGAGGAAGCCTCGCGGGTCTTTCTGGCCTGGCTGACGCCGAAGGCCGGGGCGACGCCATGCCGGTGGCTGATCGTCCTGGACGACGTCGCGGACCCTGACGACCTGCGCGGCCTGTGGCCGCCGGCCAGCCCATACGGCCGTACGCTCGTCACCACGCGCCGCCGCGACGCCGCTCTGAGTGGAGAAGAGCGTCGCTTGATCAAGGTTGGCCTGTTCACCGAGGCTGAAGCCGTCGCCTACCTCACCGCAGCCCTGGCTGCCCACGATCGCTACGAGCCTGCTGATCAGCTCACCGCGCTAGCTCGCGAGCTCGGATACCTGCCCCTGGCCCTCTCCCAGGCCGCCGCCTACCTCGTCGATTCCGGAGAGGACACGGCCGCCTACCGCGCACTGCTCGCGGACCGAGCCACCACACTCGCCGACACCGCCCCCGACCGGCTCCCCGATGACCAGGCCATCCCTCTCGCTGCGGCCTGGTCCCTGTGCATCGACCGCGCCGATGCCCTCCGCCCCGCCGGCCTGGCCCGTCCCATGCTCCATCTGGCCTCCATGCTGGATCCCAACGGCATCCCCCAAGCCGTCCTCACCAGCCGGCCAGCCCTCAGCTATCTCTCGGAGCACCGTACACAAGTGGGCCAGAACACCGACGGGAAGCCGAAGTCAGCCACTCTCCAGGATGCGGTGCGAGCCCTGCGGGCCCTGCAGCGGCTCAGCCTCATCGACCACGCCACGACCACCCCTCACCAGGCCGTCCGGGTTCATCAGCTCATCCAGCGAGCCACCCGCGAGAGCCTGCCTGCCGACCGGCACGACCAGCTCGCCTGCACCGCCGCCGACGCGCTGGAAGCCGCGTGGCCAAAGGTCGAACGCGACACCGTCCTAGCTCAAGCCCTGCGCGCCAACACTGACGCTCTCACCCGCATCGCCGAAGACGCACTCCTCCAGTCCGGAGTCCACGACGTCCTCCACCACACCGGACGCAGTCTCGGTACGTGGGGCCACGTCACCACGGCCCTCTCCCATTTCCAGCGCCTGGCCGGCAAGACCCGGGACCGC